>JAFCZD010000112.1 GCA_019314525.1 Deltaproteobacteria bacterium | reverse complement strand
CTCTGCGTGGCGGCGGCGGCGAATATGACACTCACCCTCTACCGGCCAGGATGGGAGCTCGCTGCGGCTTTGGATGGTTCAATGTTGCCTCTCTGGGCGAGTGCAGCGCTGCATTTTGGACAGGCCTTCACCGGAGCGCTTCAGCGGCGGCGCCAGCGCCTGTTGGTGATGGTGAGCTGGATCGTGTCCTTCACACTCTCCGGGGTGCTCTTCATCGGCTGGATGTTCTCCTTGCGCTCCGCAGATACGGGGTTGGTGATGCGCGCCCTGATCATCCTCACAGGGGTCTTCGCCGTCGCCGCGATCATCTTTGTCTTCTGGAGCAGTTATCATACCTGCCACAGCGCGCAGCCCTCAGCGCTCCAGCGCCGCGCCCGCACCCTTGGGGCCTCGATCATGCTTGCCTACGGCTTTCCTAGCCTCTCACTGATCCTTGGCCCTCTAGGTGTGCTGCCTCACTTCTTTATCTGGATCAATTTGGCTTGCTTCGCCCTCTTCCCGCTCTTGATGGGGTTTTCGATCCTGCGCCATCATTTCTTTGATCTGCGCATCGTGCTCAGTCGCGGCCTTGTCTACGCCGCGCTCTCGTTGGCCGTCTCGCTAGCCTATCTCGGCTTGGTGGTGTTGGTGGCGCGGCTTGTACACAAGACACCTGCGCCGTTTTTGATTGGTCTGTCCGTGGCGGCGGCGGTGGTGATCTTCGGCTTGCTCCAAGGGCGTGTGCAACGCGCTGTCGACCAATTTGTCTATCGGTCTCGATATGTTTATGCCAAGGCCATCAGCAAAGCCTCTGCGGCGCTCTCTGAAGAGCTGACCTTGGAATCTATGGGAGAGACCGTGCGAGAGGCGCTCATCGAGGCCATGGGGCTGAGCAACGCCTACTTGGGTGTGTGCGAGCACCCTGGCACGGGGCAATTGCGCATTGGCCAACTGCGTTTCTACGAGTTGGGCCCCCATAAGAGCGCCCCTGACGCTCTTGGGCATTTGCCCTCGGTGTTCGATCGGGATGACTATTCGCCCATCGCTCGTGCCGCGATGAGTGGCGAGACCGTGACGGCTCACGACACCGTGGCCATCGCCGCCCAGAGCACGGAACTGTCCAAGAGCATGGCAGCTGACCCTGAGAGCGAGGCTGACTTCTGGTTGCACTTCAACGTTGACGGCATCGTGCCCTTGCTGCACGCCGCCCATGCAGGCACCAACGGCGAGCGCGTCATGGGCTTTTTGGTGGTGGGCGCCAAGCTTGATGGGCGTCCCCTCGACCCCGAAGATCGCGCCCTGGTGCACACCTTGGCCCATCAGCTCTCCGTGGCCCTGGTGAGCGCTGAGGCCTTCGCTGAGGTCCGGCGTCTCAACGAAAACCTCGAAGAGCAGGTGCTCGCTCGCACCCAAGAGCTGGAGCAAACCCTTGAAGCGTTGAAGCTCGCCCAGGGGCGCTTGGTGGAGTCAGAGATGCAGGCGGTGCTCGCCCGGCTCGTGGCGGGCGTAGTGCACGAGGTCAACACTCCCCTTGGCAGCTTGCGCTCGGCGGTGGACACGATTCAACGCACCTTGGTGAAGGTGCGGCCCTTGCTCGAGGTGCAGCGTGAGCAGGGCAATGACGACGCCCGCCGCACACTGCGGGCGATCGAGGTGGGCCACAACTTGGTGGATGTCTTGAAGGTGAGCGGCGAGCGCATTCAAGGGGTCATGGGCAGCCTGCAACGCTTCATTAACCTCGACGAAGCCGAGCAGAAGGCCATCGACGTGCGGCGTTCCATCGACGATGTGCTGATGCTCCTCAGCGCTCAACTCGACGAGAGCGTCGTGCTGCGCAAATGCTTCCCCGCTGAGCCGGCGATGGTGGTTTGCTATCCTGCGCGGCTGAACAACGTCTTCTTGAACATCCTGCAGAACGCCCTCGTGGCGCTCAAAGGTGCTGGGGTGATCGCGATCACCGTCAGGCAAGATGGCGAGATTGTTGTTGTGGAGATCTCCGATGACGGCCCCGGCATCGCACGCGAAGAGCTTGAGCAGCTCTTTCAGATCGGCTTCACCACCAAGGAAGGTGGGCGCATGGGTTTACGCCTCGGACTGCCTTTGGCCAAGCGCTGGGTCGAAGAGGTGGGTGGCACGCTCGAGGTGAAGAGCGGCTCAGGGAAGGGGACACAGGTGCGCGTGGTGCTCCCACCGACGAGAAGCTTGCACTGAAGTCACGCCGACTACGCCAAGCTTGAGGCAGCGGGGTTTTGAGTGGAATCGTCGCAGCTACATGCAGACGCCAAGCGTTGTTTCGCAGCGGGATCCTGTGATGCACTGACTATCGTCCGTGCAGCGTGCGAAGCAGACCTGATGGGCCACATCGCAGCCAAAGCGCAGCGGCGGGAAGTATGTGCCTGATGTGGTGCACACTGGATCGTCTTTGGTGGTGCAGGCGATCTCCAGCAGGCAGGTGGAAGCAAGCTCTGGGAGCGGGGGCAAAGGCCCTGTCATGTTGACACCGCAGGTGTAGCCTTCGATGCATTGCGTGCTCTTGGTGCAGGAGTGGTAGCAGGTGGACGTGGCGCTATCGCAGGTGAAGGGGTCGCAGCCCTCGGTGCAGGGCTTGGACGGCACGCACATCCGACTGTAGAGATCGCATTGGTGCGCGTCAGCGCAGTGTGCATCCAGGTAACAATCCCTGCGGCAGATCCCCGTCGTCGCGTCGCAGGCGAAGGGGTCGCAGCTCCCAGAGCAGGCCAGGGGTGTCATACACGTGCTGCGCTGCAGATTGCAAATCTTGTCCGCGGCACATTGTTCGTCGTCTCTGCAATAGCGAAAGCACTGGCCCGTGGTGCCATCGCAGGCGAAGGGGTCACAGTTCGCCGTACACGCCACGGGCACCATGCATGCTTGTGTGGCTAGGTTACAGATATGGCCGCTGGAGCAGTGGTCGTTGGAGCTGCAAAGGAAGCGGCAGGTCTTGTCTGTGAGGTCACATCCATAGTCGCCACAAGGGGCATCGTTGGTGCACGACAGGGATGCTTCACACTGCCGATTCCGTGGGTTGCAAAAATGGTCTCCGGCACATTGAGCGTCGCTGCTACAGCTCGCAAAGCATTCCCCGCTGCTGCTGTCACAGGCGAAGGGGGAGCAGTCTCCTGAGCAGGTGAGCGGGCTCATGCATTGATGTGTTCGTGGGTTGCAGATCAAGCCATCTGCGCATTGACTGTCGCCACTGCAGGAGGCAAAGCAGACCCCGTTGGAGAGGTTACAGCGGTAGTCGCCGCAGTCAGCGTCGCCCGTGCAGTAGATTTTTTCGAGGCAAGTCCCGCCCTCACAGCTGTAGTTGGTGGCACATTGCCCATCATCGTAGCAGCTCTCGAAGCAGCGCTCGCTGCGCACATCGCAGGCGAAGCCCTCACATGGGCTGGGATCGGTGCAGGTGGTCACCGTCTGACAAACACCCGTTTTGCTCACCCACGGGTCGACGATGCAGCCATAGTTGGTGGCGCACTGCTCATCTTGATAGCAGCTGGTCAAACATTCGCCGATCATCAGGTTGCAGGCAAAACCAAGGCAGCGGGGATCATCCTCGACGTTGCAGGGGATGGGCTTGGTGCATTTGGAGGTCATGCGGTCGCAGCGGTAGGCGCCCGCGCATTGATCGTCTGAGTAGCACGAGGCGTAGCAGGTTTGGGTGTTGAGGTTACAAGCATAGCCGTCGCAGGTGGTGAAGTCGACGCAGGCGACGGTGAGGCTGCAGGTCCCTGTCCTCTCATCGCAGCTGTAGCCATTGGCACAGGGTAGGCCATAGCCACAGCGTGTATTGCAGACTCCCATACGCGGGTCACAGATATAACCGCCACATTGAGCGTCGCTGCTGCAGGGGAGCGGCGTTTGAAAATCGGCGTAAGGGGGTGGATAGATCGTATCTGGGTAGAAGATGAAGCCATCACCCTTGGGATACCAGGCATCACGGGCATACCAGGCGTCGGTTGGAAATGAGGCGTCGGTTGGAAATGAGGCGTCGCCCTTGGGAATCCAGCTGTCCGTTGTGTACCAGGCGTCGCCCTTGGGATACCCAGCGTCACCTAAGAACCAGGCGTCAGAGGGAACCCAGCCATCCGCGCCGAAGTCGCGGTGAAAGATGGCATCCTGTACGGGCCCATCAACGCCAGAGAGTCCGTCAAAGCGTGGGGTGCTCCCGTCAGGGGCCGCATCGGCCTGCCCTAAGTCATCGAGCCGAAGAGGATCGATGCCCGAACAGCCGATCATCAACAGCATGGCACTCACGCTTGAAGCGATAGCAATCATGAAAGGTGCGCGTTTCATCATGTCCCCCGGCTAGGTTGGTCTGGTACCGAAAAAATCCTACCAAAGGACCGGAGTTTTTCAAGGGGGGTGGGCCTTCGAAGGGAGGAGAGCCTAGATGATCTGCAAGCCGTCGAGGTGGTAAAAGAAGATCAAACAGTAGACCGAAAACGAACAGACGCTGCCTACCACCGCGAGCTTTCGTTCACGCAGGCGCCACAACAGAAAGATCCCTCCAGAGACCAGGGCGAGCTTACTCAGCATGAACTGCATAGGGCTTTGGGCCAAGAGGTCTGCCATCAGAGGGTTGGCTTCAATAGCGAGGCCAGCTTTGACCGCAAAGAGGGTAAACATGCCGTCGAGGAGGTTGAGGATCAGAGTCAAGGCCAACATCCACCGTAGCCAGGTATCGCCGCTAGAGAGGGGGGCTTCTGGGGAGCAGGAATGGCAAATACAGGGGTCGGCGACGGGGCCTTCGTTAGTACAAAGTTGAACAAACTGCTGGGGGGCGCTCAAAGCGCCCTTGCCACTGTAAGAAGAAACAGACTGCATGATATTACTCGCTGGTTACGTCCTGCCTGGGTTACCTCGCAAGTCTTGGGCCAGTTGCTTCGCGCCCTAAGATCCCGAAATTTGGTTAGAGAGGTGATGAACATGACCACACAGTGTGTCCGGATCCATCACACCTCTGGTTACCTTTGACGCCACCTGGCGACATTTCACCCCATGGGAGGTTTTGGCACAGGATGTGTTGGTGAGAGCTACTCGACCGAAGGAGTGATCTTCAGGCTGGAGGGAGGGAGGCTACAAGAGCGCTACTGGCATTCACCCTGGCTCGCGATGGAGGTGCCAGCGCCATCAGTGAGAAGCAACGTTATTGGCATGCGCCCTGGCTAGCGATGGAGGTGCCAGCGGCGGCGGCCTCACACTCGTTGCCATAGGTTTTGCTGTCACAGCCACAGACAGGGAGGTAGAGGTAAATGCAATACTCTGGCCTTGGCGTGCAGGTCCCCTCGATAGGCAAGAGCGTTTGCCAGGTGCACTGCTCTTTGATGAACTTGCAGTACTCAGCTTCGCCACATTGATCGTTGCCGATGCAGACATCCGTGGGGGGTGGGGTGGTGGCGCATTCACCGATGGAGACGATGGACACACCAGCACTATCGGCCACACAGTCGTTGCCATAGGTCTTGCCATCACAGCCACAGACGGGCGCGTAGATCTCGTAACAAGCGGCGGGCTTGTCGGTGCACTTGCCGTATTTGATGTCGGTGGTGATGGATTTGCAGTCACCTGTGGAGAGCTTGCAGAATTGCTCGCCGCCACATTGATCATCGTTGAAGCACTCGCTGGGGGGTGGTGGGTCGGTCTGACATTCACCAGTGGACGCTACAGAGATGCCCGCGGCGGCGGCTTCGCAATCGTTGCCGTAGGTTTTGCCATCACAACCGCAGACAGGCATATAGAGGAAGTAGCACGCGTCGGGCTTGTCGCTGCAGGTGCCCTTGACCATCATGAAGGTGAGCAGCTTGCAGTCGCCCTCTTTGAGCTTACAGAACTGATCTGCGTCGCAGTCTGTCTCGGTGTAGCATTCATTTGTGGGCGGATCGGTGGTGCATTGCTCGGCTTTGTCCTGGCAACAGTCGCCGTTTTCCGCGCAGCGCTCATCACACCAACAGCCGGCTGGGCTCTGGCCGCCACAGGCGCCTTCGCATGATGCGGGTTGTTGGTCGCAAACGGTGACCTTGTCTGGGCAGCAGTCACCAAAGTTCGCGCAACTCTCGTCGCACCAGCAGCCCGCCGCTGCTTGTTCGCCACAAACGCCTTCACAGCTGGCGCTGCCATCGGCTTTGCCCATGCCGCGCTCGTAGGTTCCGCGTCCATCGATAGAGCGGTCCTCGGCGCCGCAGGCCAACAACAAGAGCGCTGGAACCAACGTGAGTAGGGTGTTTCGCAGGGTTGTCATCTCTAAGCTCCTTCTGATCGAGATCCAGCTTTCTGCTGGAGTCGTTAACGCAGTGTGACAAAGCACGAAGCGTACCAGCGCCGAGGGAGTCTTCTAAGCAACCGAGATTTTTGCTTTCCTTGGCGTCTGCATAATATTTGGCGACGCCATATGTACCAAAGACGTTACTCGTCGCTCACGCGGAGTAACATATCTGCTACTCTGATCTCCCAAGGAGGTCTGAGTGGACACCAAGATACGGCTTGGTACGCGCTATGAAATCGATGAGGAAATTGGGAGCGGAGCCACCGCTCGGGTGTTGACCGCGCAAGACCTCTTTATGGGCCAACAGGTCGTGATCAAAGAGCTTGTGGGTGCTGACTTAGCAGCAGCTCGCCATGAGTTCCAGCTCCTCGCGACCCTTCGCCACCCCAACCTTGTGGAGGTGATCGACCTGTTGGTTGTCGATGATCATCCCCTGCTCGTCGAGGCCTTTGCCCCTGGCCCCAACCTTGCACAATGGCGTACTCGAGATCCTTCGGTCGGGGAGGTGCTGGAGGTGATCGCTGCCCTCACACGGGGGCTGCAATATGTTCATGGGCGAGGCGTTGTGCATCGAGATATCAAGAGCGAAAACATCTGTGTCGAGGAGCGCTCCCTTGGAGGCTTGCCTGCGGCGCGCTTACTCGATTTTGGGTTGGCGGCCACGGAGCCACGGGTCGAGATTGTGGGCACTCCCGGTTTTATCGCGCCCGAGGTTCTCGCTGGCAAGGCGGCGACCCCAGCCTCTGATATCTTTTCTCTGGGCGCGGTGTTCTTCGAAGCTCTCATCGGTCGCCCGCCCAACCCCATGGTCTCAGTGGCCCAAGAGATCGCGGCCGTGCATGAGGCCTGTCCTGACCTTGCCCTAGAGGTGGTGGAGCTGCTCAGGGATATGCTGGATCCCGAAGCGTGTCATCGCCCTAACGCGACCCGGCTGTTGACGACCCTCTCACAGCTCATAGGTCGTCCCTTGGAGCTTGGGCCAGCCGAGCTCGCCGCGGACTATTTTCCCACGCCGATCATGGTGGGTCGTGAAGCACAGCTGGCAGACGTGGAGGGCTTGCTGGCCCGCACTCTCGAGGGTCAGGCCGCTCTCCTGCAACTCTCGGGCGCAGGCACCACTGCCTTTGCGCGCGCTGTGGGGACGCGGGCACGTTTAATAGGCATCCGCGTCTTTGAGCTGTCTTCTGTGCAAGAGATGTTGTGTGCTGCTGGAGTCTCCGATGAGGGTGTATCGCTAGAACAGCTCGCGACCCGGTTGATCACCGCATGGATCAAAGCCGCTGATGGGCCGCTCTTGCTGATCTTCGATCCTCTGAGGGATGAAGAGCTCATGGCGTTGACCCTGCGCCAGCTCACCCTGCGGCTGAGTGGGCAGCTCAACCTCAGCTCAGAGGTCAGCTCATCGGGTTGCATGGCCCTCGCGTGTGGTGCTCTACCCAGCATCGTGCCCACCTCGAGCTGGCGGCAGATTGATCTTCCTGGGCTCACGGCGACGCAGGTCGAGCAGGTGGTGCACCAGATGCTCTATACCCTTGAGAGCATCCCATGGGTGGAACGTGTCGCTGAGGTGGCTGGCGGCGACCCACGGCGAGTGGTCGATCAGGTACGCGCGCAGATCCTGGCGGGGTTGCCAGCGGAGCTGGTGAAGGTGCCCCAAGAGACGCGAGATCTTCCTCTCTCTCTCGCGCGCGAGGAGCAGCAGATCCTGACGGCGGTGGCGCTGACTCCCGCGTCGATCCCCCCAGCGGTGCTCGCGCGTGTTGCAGAGGGCGGCATCACAGCCCTTGGCAAGCTCCTCGCGCGCAATCTCCTCTCCTTGGGTGAGTTGGGGGTGAGGCTCGGGCGTGGGTTGAGCAAAGAGGCCCTCTTGGACCGTCTCGAAGACGCTGACCGCTGTGCGCTGCACCACAAGCTCGCCCATGCTTGGCTCGGCAGTGAGAGGGCCGATCCTGCGGTGGTGGGACACCATTGGGTTCAGGCTGGCGAACTCGAACGCGCCGCGCCGCTCTTGCTCTCGGCGCTGGCCCCAGAGATGAGCGACCTAGCCATCTTGAGTGAGAACCTGGCGCCGGACGTTCCCGCTTGGCGGGCGTTGGTGGCACGTTTGGCGCGGCTCTTGCGCGGTCACGATCGCTTGGACGACGCGCTGGCGCTTGTGCAAGAGGCTTCCCCAAAAGATCCGAGTTACTTTTCGTTGCTCCGCGCTGAGCTGCATCTTGACGCTGGCCAGCCAGCACAGGCGCTGACGGCCCTAGAAGAAGTGAAGCGCGATGACGCCGCCAGCGCGCTCATCCAGGCGCGCGCTCGGGTGGCCATGGGTGAGTTCCATCGAGCACGGCAGAGCGCTCGTTTTGGTCTCGATCAACCCCGCCTCTCTGGGCGCCTTCGCGCGCGCTTGCAGAACGTGCTCGGGCTCTGCTCGGTCTATGAGGGCAAGGCAGAGGAGGCCCTCGACCAGCTGCGCGAGGCCGAACGACTCGCCCGGCGAGAGGACCCCGACGAGGGCTTGGCGCGGGTGCTCAACTCCTTGGGCATCGCGCTCACACGCCTTGGTCACATCGACGCCGCGAAGGAGGCCTACCGGGAGGCAGCGGAGCTCTTCGGCGAGATCGGTGACCTGCGCCATGCGGCCACCTGCGCTTTGAACCTCGGGACCCTCGCGCAACGCCGGCTTGAGCTGAGCGAGGCCCTCGAGGCCTACGCTGAGGTGGGCGCCTTGGGGTGTCGCACAGCGCTGGGCACCACGAGCGCCTGGGCCAAGAACAACGAGGCCGTCTTGTTGGTGATCTTTGGTGATCTCCCAGGCGCCGAGGAGGCCTTGGCTGACGCTCTGAGGTTGGCGCGAGATGAAGGGGTGGCGTCCCTCGAAGGTCATGTGTTGGTGAACCTCGCGGATGTGGCTCGCCTACGCTCGGATTGGGAGCTGGCCCGGGAGCGCCTGGGCAGGGCGCGAGCGGCTTTCGTCGCCGCCGACCAGCCTGGCCAAGAGGCGACCTGGTTGGTGGCTGGAGACCTCACGCTGCAGCGTGGTGAGTGGAGTGAAGCGCGCGCTATCGCCCAACGCCTCTTGGACAGCCTCAGCCCAGGAGACCCTGACCATTGGCGTGCGCGCTTGTTGGCGGCGCGGGTGGCCCTTGCTGCGCACCCTCCGCTCTATGAAGAAGCGCTCACCCATCTCGAGCGAGCTTTGATCGACGAGCACGTGCGCCTCGGCTGCGAGCGCAGCTTCGAGTTGCATGCGTTGCTGGCTGAGACCAAAGAGCGCACCGGCAGACGGTCAGACGCCAGACAGCAAGCTCAGCGCTTCGACGAGGCGCTGGCCGACCTTCGTCGGCGCGTGCCTGTACAGTATCGCGAGTGTTTCGATGCGCGCCCCGATGTGCAGGGGGCCCGAGATCGGCTGCAGGTGCTCACACACAACACGTCGCCGGCTTCAGACGCGCTCCTTGGTGTGCTCTCGGTCTACAAGGATATCAATCAGGGGCGCTCCATGGACGAGCTGGCCGAGCGCATCCTGGAGGTGATGATCGGTCTGACGAGGGCGGAGCGGGGCTTCATCTTGCAGTATCGAGCAGGACGCACCCGCGTCTTGGCGGCGCGTAATCTTGATGGTGACGTCATCGCCAAGAAGAGCCAACGTTACAGCCACTCCATCGTCGAGCGCGCGCTAAAAGAGGATCGACCGCTGCTGCTGGGAGACGCTGGCCACAGCGACCTCGCCAGCCGCGCCAGCGTACACAGCTTGCGTTTGCGTTCAGTGCTTTGTGTGCCGGTGAAGGGGCGTGGAGAGGTGGAGGGCGCGATCTACCTCGACAATCGCTTCTCCCCCGATGTCTTCGACGAGGGCACCGTGCTCTTGGTGCAGAGCTTCGCTGAACAGGTGGGCATCGCCATCGGCAACCAACGTCTCCTCGCCGAGCTGGCTACCCGTAGTCAGCAGCTCGCTGACGCCAAGCTGCAGCTGGAGCAGGTCAACCGCAAACTTGCCGCGCGCGTTGACGCGAGCGAGCAAGAGGTGAGCGCCCTCTCGCTGCGGCTAGAGGGCCATAAGGATGAACTCTCACGCCGCTTCGCTGCGCTCGATATGGTGGGCCATTCCAAGCCCATGCAGGATCTCTACATCAAGCTCGATCGCGTATCCCAGGCAGATCTGCCGGTCTTTCTCTACGGAGAGAGCGGCACAGGCAAAGAGCTGGCCGCGCGCGCTATTCACGTCCGCGGCCCACGCGCTGAAGAACCCTTCGTCGCCATCAACTGTGGTGCGATCCCCGCCACCCTCCTCGAGAGCGAGCTCTTTGGCTATGTTCGAGGTGCGTTCACCGGCGCCGAACGCGACCGACCGGGTGTTTTCGAGGTGGCCGCGGGAGGCACGCTCTTCTTCGATGAGATCGGCGACATGGAGCCTGAGATGCAGGTCAAGCTGCTGCGGGTGCTGCAAGAGAACACCTTTCGCCGACTCGGCGAGCAGAAGGAGCGACAAAGCCACTGTCGCATTATCTCGGCGAGTCACCAGCGCCTCGACGAGCTCGTCACCACAGGCCGCTTCCGGGAAGACCTCTTCTATCGCGTCAACGTGGTACAAATCGATGTACCAGCGCTGCGGGAGCGTCGTGGTGATATTCCGCTCCTCGTGCACCGCCTGCTTGCGGAGCAAGAGCAAGAGGTGAAGGTCACCTCGTGCGCTATGAGCGCGTTGATGGATTTCCACTGGCCAGGAAATATTCGTCAACTGCACAACGAACTCTCCCGCGCGGCCCTCATCGGAGATGGTGTGATCGATCTCGCGCAGCTCTCTCCAGCCCTTCGCGCCGAGGAGCGTGTGAGCGAGCACAAAGAGTCCCCCACGCTGCGTGAGGCTGTGGCTAATTTCGAAAGAGGCAGAATCCTCGCGGCGCTGGAAAAGCAGGGCTATTCTGTTAAAGAGACCGCGGCCTCTCTCGGCTTGCATCGCGTCGCGCTGCATCGGCGCATGAAGGCGTTGGGGATCAAACGCAAGGAGCTGCTCTGATGAGAATCCGTCTCACCCCCCTCTTGACCCTGCTGCTGCTCTCCGCTTGCGGTGATGATGGCGTTGGCGTTCCGCAGCCCGTCCCGATCCCCAAAGAGTTTTTGATGCGAGGCAGTATTGGCGGGCCAGGTAGCACGATCCGCATGGTGGGGCTGCCTGGGGCCGTCGCCCGTGCAGGGGACGTGATTCTCGATGGCGGGGCCGGAGAGATTCTTGCGCGCTCCACGGCTTTGGGCAGCTTCATGGCCGATGTTCCCTATGCAAGTGGAGGCATCAAGATACGCCTCGAGACGTCCGAGGCTATCACCTACACCGTCAAGACATCGGTGATCATGTTCATTGACACCATCGGCGAGGATCTCGAGAACGCGCCCATTTCACCCGTTGTCGCGGGCAAGACGACGATCATGGGCCTCACCACCGCTGACCGCGAGGTCTTCGCGTTGAACCTACGCAGCGCTGAAGTGGCTCTTGGCGCGAGTGATGGCGCGGGGCACTTCACCCTCGAGCTCCCCGCTCAAACAGGTGATGCCGTTATGGTCTACGTCAACAATGACCCCCTCGGCGACGCTTGGGCGCTCGTGGTGCCCTGACCCTGACCCGTCGATGGCCGGCCAGGCCAGCTAAGCCTGAGCGCCTGCGTCGAGGGCGTCGAAGATCGAGCCATGCTGTGTGGCGAGGCGCAGCTCTAGGGGGATGCCTGTGAAGCGTAGGGCGACCAAGTGGCGCTCACCCGTGGCTCTGCGGCAGACGACCCCCGTGAAGATGCGTCGGCAGTCATCGCGCTCGACTGTGAAACGCACCTCCACCCTCTCCGAGAGCCTCTCCTCTGTGAGCTCCTCTGGGAGCTCCAGCAGACAGCCTTCAGCGGAGATATCGACGATCTGCGCCGATAGCTGGCCACCTGGGAGAGAGAGCGTGCCCCCTTGGTCCACGTGTAGGCGCAGAAACCGTCGGCGCCCTTCGTCCGCGAACATTGTGCAGAGCACACCCAGACGACGGGTTTCTTCGGGGGAGAGCGCCATGCCAAAGAGACGCCGCGCGTAGAGATAGGCAGTCTGGAAGACGAGCTGTAGAGGATCGACTTTCATCTCATCACCATGTTTTGAAGCGTGATGATAGGTATACGCAAGTTGTATGCCGGCATCATAACGTCCTACCCTACGGCAACTTGAGGTCTCACCCTCTCTAGATTGGGTGTAGACACTCCACACAAACTGCTGCTGCGAAATATGCGAGTGGTCTATCGTCTTACGGAAACGGTGGTGTGGGCTTCCAACAGATCTGCATTTACCCCTCCCTCGTGATAAAATACCACAGTGTCGTCGTCTACTCTGGTGCTGCTTCTTTTCTTTGTGGCCTCGTCCAGCGGCTGCGTTCGATATTTTTCTGAGTTCGAAAGCCAGAACCAGCAACAAGATGCCAGCGTCGATCTTGCCCT
>JAFCZD010000111.1 GCA_019314525.1 Deltaproteobacteria bacterium | reverse complement strand
CCCGGCCAGCAGCACGAATGCCGCCAAGGTCCCCATGAGTTCACTGCTGGTGAAGCCGTGATCAAAGCGTTTCATCAGTAGAACTCTCGGTAGGTTTCGATTTGAGGGTTTCCCTTGGGCGAGGGCGCCACGGAGCCGAGGAGTCGTAGGCGTGCCCGTCCACCTGGCTGCGCTCTGAGGAGCAGGACCTCTCGTTCGAGGACTACGAGTCGTTGAGCGCTTGAATCGGCCAGTCGACGTGTGGAGAGGCCTCGTAGTTTCCAGCGCGAGTCGAGCCTGAGCCAGAGCAAGAAGGAGCTCGTGGAGCTGCGGCCTGTGCCTTCTCGTGTGAGCAAGAGAAGGATCTCTACGCCTGCAGGGTGCCCAACGAGCAGCGGCTGGGTGTGCGCCCTGAGCTTGGGCGGAGGCGCTTTGCACGAGGCCGAACTCGCCTTGAGGTGCCGGCAGAGCTGACTGAGGGGAGAAACCAACGCCTTATCATCGCTGAGCCAGATGACGAGCTGCGCTTCTTTGGGTGTCGTCTTTTGTTTTTCTTGGCTGATGGCTGCGATCAAGGTGCGCGTGCCACGGCGTAACACCGCGGGGGGGAGGCTGAATGCGTGGCCTGGAGCAAGCTTGGCGATGCGGGTGGGTGAGAAAGTTGGCTTCACGAGGCGCCACAGGTTGCCGCCACCATCCCCTAGGGAGACGGCGTGCAAGCGCTGGGTTTGGGCGTCTGCTTCGATCACGGCTTGGGTCGGCCGACGGAAGGTGTGTGGTGAAAGAACAGGTGAATGGGGAGACGCAGAGCTTCCCGAGAGGGCGCCGATGTGCAGCGTCCCCTGTTGGCTGGAGAGGGAGCGCTGGGTGGCGACGATCCACAGCCCCCCATCGGGGCGCGACGCCAAGGCGGGGGTGAGCCAGTGATGGCCTCGGGAGGCGGCGTTGAGTGGGGCTGAGAGAGGTAGCATCCGCGGTGGATTGGATCGAACGTCGAGGAGCGTCAAGGCCCCGCCAGCGCCATACACCAGGGAGGTGCCCCATTTCCCTTCATGCCGCAAATCTGCGAGCCGAGGAGGCGTCGCGGGTACACGAAAGGTGGACGCAGAGGATGGATGTTTTTGGCTGTGACGAAAAATGTGCGGCAAGAGGTGGGCGGGGATGAACGTGAAGGACTCCCTCCCTTTTTTCGCGTCGAACCCATGCAAGAAACCATCGCGTGTTACTAAGAAAAGAAGGGGGGGCGCCTTTGAATGTGTCGCCGCGAAGCGCGTGTGAGCTGCGAGGGTGGGTCGCCAGGGAGGAGCCGCCATGAGCGCGGGCGGTCCAGCTACGGGTGCGAGAGGCCATGGGCGTTTTGTGCCCACGAGCTCCTCGAGGACGAAGCGTCGCAGGGCTTCAGGGGAGGGGGCAGCTCCAGGTCCTCCTGGCCACAGATGTACGAGCCCATGAGGACCGAAGCCTTTTCCGCCACGAATATTGACCACAACCTCGGTTCCTTGGCGTTTGAAGAGCGGGATGAGGTGGCCGCCAGCCAGTGTTGGGCTTGCCGAATAGATGCGCCGAAAGTGAGGCGCTCTGCTGGCCAATCTGCGCCCTGCGGCCCACAGCATCTTCCCAGAAGGGCTCAACAGCCGCAGCTCTCCCTGCTGCAGCGGCAGGCGTGTGGAGGCCACGGCGAGGGTGAGGGGCCAGGTGTGCGAGAATCCAGGCACAGCGACGGGGGCGGTGGGGGACTCCTTCTGCCCCCACGCGTCATCCAGGGCGCCCATGATGGCCGCGCGCGCTTCGACCTCGTTTCGCCCGCTCAGCGCGATGGCGCTGTGGTTGGCCTGATGGTCGTCGAGGTGGTCTGCGAGCCCGTCGAGGGCAGGGGGCACGTGTCCACTTTCGAGCCTCAACACCACAAGGCGGGCGGGGGACTGGCACCTGCGGTTGGCCCGTTGGATTGTGGTTCTGAGGGCGTTGACGTCACTCGAGGGTTCGGCGAAGACCAAGATTAGCCTTTGGCAGGAGCGTGGTCTCTCGCGGCCACCACATGAGGCGCCGCTCTTGAAGTCTGCGCGTATCCCCACATTGCTCAGTATGGGACAGAGGGTGCGACGTACGAGACGTGTGAGCTTCTTGCTCTTGGTCGCAATGACCACCATCACATCTGCGTCACCTCCCGCCATGGCAGGCGTCCAGTACACATTGAGGCAGAGGAGCACCACACTGCAGAGGAAAGAGCGGCTCACATCCAATAGATGCTTCTTCGCGGTCACGGGTTGCCCTTGGTCCGGGAGACGTTCCTGGTTACATTACCCCACATTCGGCGTGATCGTGAGAATTGCGAGCGAGGTGATGTCATGAAGGTGATCTTGTGAAAGGGTTCAGTGCGGGCAAGGCAGCGCTGATCTGTGGTGTGCTGCTCTTTTCGGCCGCTGTGGAGGCAAAGAAGGACAGGAGTCGTTACACGCCTGTGCTCTCCGATAAGCTCGGGGATCTCGAGCTGACAGCTCAGCTGCTCTTTGGGCTGCGCGCCGAGGGGGTGAAATCGTTCTCCCTCGACAGCTCGGGGCGAATGCCCTCGGGAGAGATCGGAACGGATCTTCACCTGCGCCTCGGCGTTATCGCAGATTGGCGGCCCCTGAGCGGGTTAGCGCTCTTGGGTGAATACGAGCAGGATGTGATCAGCTCGGCCTTTTCGGGGGAGCGGGACATC
Organism: Deltaproteobacteria bacterium; assembly: GCA_019314525.1. Classification (GTDB taxonomy): domain Bacteria; phylum Myxococcota_A; class Polyangia; genus JAFCZD01. Next base: position 10,032 of record JAFCZD010000111.1, on the reverse strand, counting down.
GAGGGCCTGGGCATGCCCTATAGCCGCGAGATGGCCCACGCTGTGCGCAAGGCCTCCTTGCGCGCCTCCATTGGCGATTACGTCCACCTCTCGGGTGGATTGACCACGAGCCATTGGGGGCTGGGTTTGGTCGCCAACGATGGCAGCTATGGGTGGGCGCCAGGAAACGCGCTTTTCTCCGATCCCCGCGGGGGCGATCGTGTGTTGCGGCTGATGCTCGCGTCAGGTCCGCACACACCGCTGAATATTGTCGGCAGCGTAGCGTTTGATTGGGTCCGTGAAGACGATCTTCTGCCCATGGACGACGCCAAGCAGATCATCGCTGCCATCCGTGTTGGCGTGGAGCAGCCCTTTGGTGCAGACGCCACCTTCATGCATCGTTTCGGCGGTGGGGATGACGAGATCAACCTCAACGTGATGGATTTCAACCTGTGGGCAGGCTTCACCCTGGATCGCCATATGCAGATCAACGTCGAAGGTGAGCTGGCGATCATCAGCGGAACGAGGACGCTGCAGGGTTTTCCGGCCAGCTCTGAGCAAACTGTCACGCAGCTGGCAGGCGCCCTGCGCGCAGGCTTCCATCTGCGACAGATGGGGATCGTCGTGGACTTCCTCTACACCTCGGGCGATGACAACTTCAGCGACGATACGCAAAATGACTTCAAAGCGGATCCCAACTACCAGATCTCAATCCTCTTGCACCGTCACGTGATGGCCGCGCAGACAGGGCGGGGCGCCGCCCGGGCAGCAGACCCGAACCTTCTGGCAGATCCCTTTGGCGATGTTGGCGAGGTGCCCACTCGGGGAAGCATCAGCAACACTATCGCTATCTTTCCCCGTGCTTATTACCGCCTCATCGGTTTCGAATTTTATGGAGGCCCCCTCTTCGCGTTCGCTGAGGTCGACAACGCTGACCCTCTCAATACCCGGCTGAACGGCGGCGATGCACGCAACGCCTTGGGAGGGGACCCTGGCACCTACCTTGGCACCGAGGTTGATATCGGCGTGCGCTATCGTGAGGTGTTCTGGGGCAGTGAGATTGTCCTCGGCCTTGAGGGCGGTGTGCTCTTCCCAGGGTCGGCCTTTCGCCAGCTGGATGGCGAGCTGATGGGGGCCGTCTGGGGTGGCCGCGTCCTCCTGCAGTATCGGATGTGATGCTTCGTTGATCCCCCCGAGCCAAGGGGATCTGATATGCTTGGCGCAATGCCCATTGTTCAGCAGCTGAAGACGGCGATTGGTCCACTCCTTCCGGGCCTCGTGCTCGCGGCGTTGGTGCTCTTGAGCTTGGTAGCTTTGCGCTTTGCTCTTCGCAAAGCGGGAGGCGCTGAGAAGCTCAAGCTGCCCTCTGCGCTGCTGGGTATCTATCTCTTCACGAGCGCTTTGGTGGTGCTCGCGAGTCTCTATTGGGATCAGGTCTCTGGTACGCTACACCTGCTCTCGCTCTTCGTGCTCGGCTTGGCCGTGATCCTCGCTTTGGCTTTCCTCGTTTTTGACTACATCTTTGGCCACCTGCGGGGCGTGTACTCGCCGAAGATCATCAAGGACTTCTTGGTGATCGTCGTTTACGTGGTTACGATCTTTGTGCTCCTCGGTCGCCATGGCGTCGACCTCACCTCGATCCTCACCACCTCGGCCGTGTTGACAGCGATCATCGGCTTCGCGCTTCAGGATCTGCTCTCGAATATCATCAGTGGGCTCGCGCTGCAGATCGAGCGCCCCTTCAACATTGGAGATTGGGTTAAATTTGGAGACCAAGAGGGGCAGATCCTTGAGGCTAACTGGCGTTCCACAAAGATCGAAACGCTGCACTCCGATATCGTAGTGGTTCCCAACAACATCATCACCAAGAGCGCGCTGATCAATATGTCAGTGCCCACCCCCGTGCATCGACGCAAGCTCACTATTGGGCTGCGCTACGAGGCAGCGCCCAATCGCGTGAAAGCGTCGATCCTCGCCGCCGTGCGGGGTGTGCCTGGCGTATTGGAAGAGCCCGCTCCCTTCGTCTTGCTGCGCAGCTATGATGACTTCTCCATCTCTTATCGCCTCCATTTCTTTGTGGACCATCTCCGCGCCAAGGAGCGCATCGAGGACCGCGTCTACACCCGGCTCTGGTATCAGCTCAAGCGTGACGGGCTCTCAATCCCCTTCCCCATCCGCGATGTGAATCTGCGCGAGGTCAAGCCAGAGCAAGAACAGGCTGCGCGCGAACGTCAGCTTGCACGGGTCCGGGACGCATTGGCCGAGGTGGGCTTCTTCTCTGCCCTCAATAAGGACGAGCTGCGGCGTTTGGCGCAGGGGATCCGTGTGGAATTCTACGCTGCAGATGAAGCGGTGATCCGCGAGGGCAAGGCGGGTGACTCGTTTTTCTTGTTGATGGAAGGGGAGGTGGAGGTTCGCGTGGGCGTGGAGGAGCGCTCTGTGGCGCGGCTCGGGCCAGGGGACCATTTCGGTGAGATGTCCTTGATGACGGGTGCCCCCCGGGCGGCCACGGTGGTGGCTCTCAGCGACACTGAATGCTACGTGGTCGACAAAGCCTGTTTCCAGGACATCATTGGACAGAACCAGCAGCTGGTGGAGCAGGTCGTTGAACAGCTTGAGGAGCGTCGGCGATCGCTGGAGTATTCTCCCGAAGAGCACACCTTCAACGAGCTGGCGAACAACGAGAAGAAGGCCCATATGGGCGCCCGTATTCGGCGCTTTTTCGGGCTTTAGCCACAGAGGAGAGCCGTCATGACCCCATTGAGTCGTTGGATCCCCGTCTTCGCGTTGTTGGGCCTCTTTGCCTGCACGCCCACCTTGAGGGGGACTGCGCGTCTGCGACAGCTCGCTCCCGAGCTACCCATCACCCGCGTGACGATCTTTCAGAACGGCGTGGGCTATTTTGAGCGAGAGGGTCGCATCAAGGGAGACGTGCTGACCCTGCACTGTCGCCCCTCACAGATCAACGATCTGCTCAAATCGTTGACGGTGATCGACCGCGGCTCCGGAAGAGCCGTGAGCATCTCTCTTCCTCTGGACAAAAACCATGTGCGGGTGCTCTCGGAGTTGCCACGCCAGGTGCGCGACGCCTCAGGCCTGCTCGACGTACTGCGTGTTTTTCGTGGCGCTCGTGTGCACGTCGAGGGGTCGCGCGGATCCATCAGCGGTCGGGTAGTGGGCGTCGAAAAGGGACTCCTCACGGGAGCCGGTGAGGACAAGCCCGTGATGGGTTGGCGCCTCACGCTCAAGCGCGCGGGCGGTGAGCTGGTGGTCTACCCTGTGCCTGCCATCGAGCGCTTGAAGATGCTCGATCACGCGCTGCAGGTGGGTCTCGAGCGCAGCCTCGACGTCTCTCTCGAAGCAGGCACGTGGAAACCCATCACCCTCACAGTGCGTCTAGCTGGCGAACACAGCCACGACCTCTTGGTGAGCTATGTCGTCGAGATGCCCAACTGGAAGCCAGCCTACCGCCTTGTAGTCCCCGAAGGGCGCGCGCCGCTGCTTCAGGGTTGGGCCGTCGTGGACAACGTTTCAGGGGAAATGTGGCGTGACGTGAAGCTCTCCTTGGTGGCGGGCACGCCGATGTCCTTCACCTACGACTTGCACCGGCCACGCTTCACCCGCCGGATAGACCTCACACCTCGGGGGGCTCACAGCGCCCTCGCGCCGCCCACAGAGCAGCCAGGCTACGATAGTGACGAGGCCCAGGCGCCGTCCAAGAAGGAGCGCCTCCAGCGGCGTTATTCGCGTCGTCGCTCGGCCAAGCGGATGAGGGCGCCAAAATCAGCGCCTAAGCCAGCGGCGTCCATGGCACCGGGGGGCTCGGCGGTCGCGGACAGCTCGAAGCTCAATCGCCTGCTCGAGAAGCAAATTCCCGCTCGCGTGGCTGGCAAGAAGGTGGGCAGCCTTTTTCGCTATGAGCTGAAAGATGCGCTCACGGTCCCCAGCAACTCATCGACGCTCGTCAATATCGTCAACTCGCGCGTCGAGGGCGAGGACGTCGTGCTCTTTCGACCAGAGCTCACCAGCGGGGTCTCGAGCAGTCACCCCTATCGCGCGGTGCGCGTCACCAACAATACGCAGTTGACCCTGGAAAAGGGGCCTGTGGCGATCTATGCGCGGGATACCTTCGCTGGTGAAGGGTTCCTCGAGCGGATGGAGAAGGGCCAGACGATCTTCCTTACCTACGCCATCGACAATGACGTGACCATGACTCGCAACACCCAGTACACACACGAGCCTGTGAGGCTGCTCAAGATACAAGGGGGCATGATCGTCAGTGAGGTGATGCATGTCTATCGCAGCGTCTACACCTTGCAGAGCCAGCACGACAAGCCCATCGTCGCTTATGTGAAGTCCAAGGTGCGCAGCGGCGCCAAGCTGCGCACGCCACCTGCCCACACCATCCGCACCTCCAAGGCTGCCTACCTGCCGGTCAAGCTGGCCCCGAAGGCCAAGCAGAAGCTGGTCGTGGAGTGGGTTCGCCCTGTGAAGCGTCGCCTCGCCATCGATACCTCACTCGCGCTGAGCGTTTTAAAACTTTATCTGGGGAGCGGTGTTGTGCCGCAGGGCGTCAAAGCTGTCGTGGACAAGATCGTCGCCGCCAAAAACCGCATCGATGCCATCAGCCAGGAGCTCTCGCGCCTCGATGGGTTGCGACGACGGCTCTCCGCAGACCAAAGCCGCATTCGTGAAAACATCAAGATTCTTCGTCGCGTAAAGGGGAACGCCCGGCTCAAGAGCAAGCTGGCGCGCAACCTCTCGCAGCTCGAGGACCAGCTTTCCAAGCTCACCGCCAAATATGTTCAGCGTGATCAGGAGCGCGCGGATCTGCGTAGCAAGATGCGTGTTTGGATTGGAACCATCACGCTGGACAATACTCGTAAGAAGTGAGCTGGAATACAGCAAAAGGCGCTGAGTGGCAGATACGGGCATTTTGGCCTTGATTCTGGCCGAGGCCTTCCCGTATGTATGGGCAGCAACAATCCAAATTAATTCTGTGATTATCACCAGCGGCACGCAAGACGTGCCTGGGGAGGAGCCCACATGGCGGCCAAGAAAAAGACCAAATCCAAGAAGGCCACCGCCAAGGCGAGCACCAAGGCTGCCGCCAAGCAGCCTGCCGCCACGCAGCCTGTTGCTAAGAAGGTTGCGCCACCCAAGCCAGTTGCACCCAAGGCTGTCGCCAAGAAGCCAGCTGCACCCAAGGTTGCGCCACCCAAGCCAGTTGCACCCAAGGTTGTGGCCAAGAAGGCTGCTGCACCCAAGGTCGTGGCCAAAAAAGCCGTGGCCAAAAAGGCCGTCGCCAAGAAGGCTGCTGTGCACAACGGCATCCCAACCTTCGAGGAGATCGCTCGTCGAGCCTATGACATCTACGAGCAGCGCGGTGGTGGTCATGGGGGCGAGGTCGTCGACTGGCACCAGGCCGAGAGCGAGCTTCGTGTAGAGCGCGGTCTGGGTCCTCGTTAGTCTGGGTCCTCGTTAGTTTGGGTCCTCGTTAGTTTGGGTCCTCGTTAGGCTGGGTCCTCGTTAGTTTGGGTCCTCGTTAGTTTGGGTCCTCGTTAGTTTGGGTCCTCGTTAGGCTGGGTCCTCGCTAGGCTGGGTCCTCGCGATTACATCTGTGGGGTTTCGCTTGGCTGGCGACTCGCGCTAGACTGTCGCCATGGCCGTTAGATCACTCAGCCCTTCCAAGCTACGCCGTAGATGCGTCCTCAAGCTCCTGCCTTTTCGTGACACCTCGAAGCTCGAGGAGCCGCAGGGGGCTTTCGGTCAGCAGCGTGCCCTCGATGCGCTGCAGGTTGGCACTGGGATAAGGCACAGCGGCTACAATCTCTTCGTCTTGGGGCCCTCCGGCATGGGGCGGCACCGGCTCAGTATGCGCTACGTTGAGGCGGTCGCCCGGCAGCGGCCTGTGCCCGACGAGTGGTGCTACGTGCAAAACTTCGATGAGCCGCGGACCCCGCGGGCGCTGCGTCTTCCAGCGGGCACCGCGAAGCGCTTCGTGGCAGAGATGACGCAGCTGATTACCGAGCTGCGAGGCACGATCACCGTGGCCCTGGAGAGCGACGAATATCGTGGTCGGCGTGAAGCCATCGAGCAGGAGTACAAGGAGCTGCAAGAGGGTGGCGTCGAGGAGGTCCAGGAGCGGGCAAGCAAAGACGACATCGCCCTGATTCAGACGCCATCGGGGGTGGGCTTTGCGCCCATGAAGGATGGCGAGGTGATGAGCCCCGAAGAGTACGAGAAGCTCTCTGCGACAAGGCAGAAGAAGATCGAGGGCAGGGTCGATGTCCTGCAGACACAGCTCCAAGAGGTGATGCGTCAGGTGCCGCGCTGGGTGCGCGAGAGCCACAAGCGGCTCAAGGAGCTCAACGAGGAGGTCATCGCCTATGCCGTCGAAGAGCCCATCGAAGAGCTCGCGCGGCGCTATGAGGGCTTACCTCGGGTGCAAGCCTACCTCGAGGCGATGAAGACCGACGTCGTGACCCACGCCGCGGCTTTCTTGCCACAGACGGAGGATGGTAGTGAAGGGCCAGGGGAGGAGAGCGTCGACGCCCATGGGTTCGAGCGCTACAAGGTCAACCCCATGACCAACCTCTCAGAGCTCGAGGGGGCACCGGTGGTCTACGAGGATCACCCCACCTATCACAATCTTGTGGGTCAGGTGGAGCATCGCACCAAGGACAACGCTCTCAGCACCGATTTCACGCTGATCAAGCCTGGCGCCCTGCATCGGGCCAACGGTGGCTATCTGCTCCTCGACGCCCGACGGATCTTGATGGAGTCGTTCTCTTACGAGGCACTCAAGCAGGCGCTGCATGGGCGTCAAATTCGCATCCAATCCCTGGGCCAGCAGCTGAGCTTGATCTCCACGATCACCCTCGAACCGGAGCCCATCCCCCTCGACGTGAAGATCGTGCTCATCGGTGAGCGCTCCCTCTACTATCGCCTTTGTCAGCTCGACCCGGAGTTTCGCAACCTCTTCAAGATCGCCGCCGACTTCGAGGAGACTGTGGACTGGACCGACGAGACGGTGCCACGTTTTGCGCAGCTCATTGGGGGCTTGGTGCGCAAGAGTGAGCTGCGCCCCTTGGATCGTCGGGCCGTCGCTCAGGTGATCGAGCATAGCGCGCGTGTCGCAGGTGATTCACATAAGCTCTCCATTCGTGTCGAGCGCCTCGCCGACTTGCTGCGCGAGGCAGACTACTGGGCTGGGGTAGAGCAGAAAAAGCGTATCGGGGCTGATGACATCAACAAGGCTATCGAGGCGCAAATTCACCGCGGCAGTCGGGTGCGCGAGTTGATGCAAGAGCAGGTCGTGCGGGAGACCTTCTTGATCGACACCTCCGGTGAACGCGTGGGGCAGATCAACGGCTTGGCGGTGCTGCAGCTCGGAAACTACGCTTTTGGTCGGCCAAGCCGCATCACCTGCAGTGTACGTTTGGGCAAGGGGGAGTTGGTGGATATCGAGCGCGAGGTGCAGCTTGGTGGGCCCCTTCACAGCAAAGGGGTGATGATCCTCAACGGTTTCCTTGGCGCACGCTTTGGTCAGCGGCGCCCCCTCTCGCTCTCGGCGCGTCTCGTCTTCGAGCAATCCTATGGGGGAGTTGACGGAGACAGCGCCTCGTCCACAGAGCTCTACGCGCTGCTCTCCGCGCTGGCGGACGCGCCGATTAAACAAGGTTTCGCGGTAACGGGATCGGTGAATCAGGTGGGAGAGGTGCAGGCCATCGGTGGTGTGAACGAGAAGATCGAGGGCTTCTTCGATCTTTGCGCAGAGCGCGGCTTTGATGGAGAGCAGGGGGTGCTCATCCCCGAAGCCAATGTCAAACATTTGATGTTGCGCCAAGATGTCGTGGATGCGGTGCGAGAGGGGCTTTTTTCAGTTTATGCCATCGCGACCATCGATCAGGGCATCGAGGTCTTGACGGGCGTTCCTGCTGGCCGCCGTGGCAAGCAGGCCCATTACCCCGCCGATTCCATCAACGGTCGCGTGGAAGAGAAGCTGCGTGTTTATGCCAGTCGGGCTCGCGCCAGCATGCGCCCAGCAAAGGCCGCTCAGAAGAAACCTCATCGTGGAGCCGAGTCGGGTGACGTCTAGCGCGCCCAACATACGGTGTATCCTCGTCGGCCTAGACGCGTCGCCCATGAGCTTGGGGGCGCTGCGGTCCGCGGTAGCCCTTGCGGCCGCCTTGGGGGCCGAGATCATCGGTGCCTTTGTCGAGGACACCGATCTCCTGAGCTTCTCGGCGCTACCTTTCGCGACGCTCACAGGTTCCCTTTCTCCGCGCAAGGTGCGTATGGGCCAAGCTGAGTTGGGTCGCGCGATGCGGGGGCAGGCTTCTCATTGTCGCGAGGCGCTGGCGCGGGAGGCGGGGGCTCAGGGGGTGGCGTGGAGCTTTCGGGTCTTACGAGGCAACGTGGGCAAGGAGTTGAACGAGGCTTCTCGTGACGCTGATCTACTCAGCCTCGGACGCGCGGGCATCTCAGCGCGGCGCCACAGCTGTGGTGGATTCACGGCCCATGCTTCGCGTTCGGCCCCCTTGGTGCTGATCCAAAAAGACGCTCACCTGGGGAGTGAGGGGGCCCCGGTGGTGGTGCTCACGCTGCCAGGAGAGCGTGCTTCGCCGCTTCTACAAGTAGCCGCAGTCCTCGCAGCAGCACAAGGTCGTGCCCTGAAGGTGATAGCTCCCGAGGGTGCTCACCGGTCTCGTTTCAGGCGACGCGCTGAGGAGCTGCTCTCTCGCTGGGCTTTGGAGCTTCACTGGATCTTCAGCCGTCCTCGGGGTACGAGCGCGGCTCTCGTGGAGGCGCTGACAGGAGCTCGTGGTGGCGTGCTCGTTATTGACGCTGATAACCCATGGGTGGACGACAGGCGCATGGCGGCCCTGGTAGACCGTAGTGGTTTCTCGCTGATGATTCTGCGCTGATGATTCTGCGCTGGCCTGTGTTTCGCGCATACCTTGTTGTCTAGATCGTCGAGAGGGCATAATCTGCGCTGATGGTTCCGCCGAATAGTGTTAGAGGCGTCCTCATAGGACGTGTGGAAAGAGATCAAGAGACGCGATGATTCAACAGGATACTACTGCGCTCGTCAGCCTCGCAGCCTCGCTGCGGCAAGTCTTCAACCAATTGGTGCGTGTGCTCGAGACTGAGCAGCCCCAGGAACTTTTGCGCGATGTCAACGCCATCGAGCGTGCCCTCGAGAGCTGGCGCAAGGCCGTCGCGGCCCAGACCGCTACCGTCGACACTCTGCGCGCTCGCGACCTAGAACATCAGAAGCTCGTCATGATGGGCAAGCTCGCCGAGATGCAGCGGGTGACCGACGATCTCAATACGCGAAACAAGGAGCTTCTGGGCCAGATCGTGCGGCTCAACAAGCGTGAGACAGAGAACAAGCAGAAGCTCCTCGAAGCCCAATTTGGTAGCAGCGGGCACAAATCCGACGCCAAGCAGCTTGACCTCGAGGTTCGTGAGCTGCGGCGTAAGATCCGTGGGCTGGAAGGGGGCCCACCCCTCACGGCTATGGAGGCGGCGCCCAAATCCTTGGAGCCCGAGGTGTCCGAGGTTGAGGAAGAAAAGCCCCTCTCCCTTGCTGATGCCATCAAGGCCCATCAGAAGAGCGATGCTTCAGATGCCCGTAGCGCGGCTGAGCAAGCGTTTCAATCGCTGTGGACGGAGAAGCCAGATACGCCTGCGGTGGATCCTGAGCCAGAGGCCGAGGTGCGCGATGCCGCGGTAGTTGTTGAGCCTGCTGAGCACGTCGCAGCGCGGGTCGGTGATGCCCCCAAGGCGCCACGTCGTAAGCGTCGTCGAACTCATCGTAAGCCTGCCGTTGCTGCTCAGCAGTCGGCAGCAGCTCCGGTTGCGACACAGGCACCCGCCAAGAAGGCACCTGTGAAGAAGAAGGCGCCGCAGGCACCCGCCAAGAAGGCACCTGTGAAGAAGGCGCCCGTGAAGAAGGCGCCTGTGAAGAAGGCGCCCGTGAAGAAGGCGCCCGTGAAGAAGGCGCCGGTGAAGAAGGCGCCCGTGAAGAAGGCGCCCGTGAAGAAG
>JAFCZD010000522.1 GCA_019314525.1 Deltaproteobacteria bacterium | reverse complement strand
GAGACTGCTATGACATCACGGGTGTCTTGATCTATTTCTATTTTCACAAACTCGCGCCCCGTGATGCAACGGATATGGCTGCGAACGCTGGCGGTTGCGTTGCAAAGGAAGTGGGCATCAGCGACATCCAAGATGTCGGCAGCAGCGACCACCCGGACGATGGCAACGAGGTAGCGTTCACCGGAATCGTGACAGCAGTGGATGGGAAGCCCTCCGGGGGCGGTGATACAGCAGAGTTCGAGGGGTTCTGGGTGCAGGAAGAGGGCGCGGGCGGGCCTTACAAGGGCATCTATGTTTATCACAAGTGGACCGCTAGCTCGGCGATCAAGCCCCCGGTTGTGGGGACGAAGGTCAAGGTTACTGGAGTGTACGTGGAGTACTACGACCTGAGTGAGATCAAGAGCGTGACGGCTATCGAAGACCTCGGTGCAGCTACGGCCATTGAGCCTCTCTCGGTGAACGCGGCAGACCTCGCCACGGGTGGGGCGGAGTTTGAGAAGTATGAGGGCGTGTTGGTGACGGTCGCTCCAGTGACCGTGAAGGAGTTGATCTCCAACTCTGAAAAGACGATCCACTTTGGTTTCACGGCCACAGAGGCGGACTTCGACGTGAAGACTGACCTCTATGACTTTGCGAACCCCACCGCTCCTACGGGGAGCTACACATCGATCACCGGTGTGGTGAGTTATAGCTATTCGCGAGCCTTGCTCTTGCCGCGTGAGGCGGGGGATCTGCAATAGGGAGGAGCGCCCGTCGGTGGGGGTGAGCTGCTCGGGGGAATGACCATATGGCCTTCTGTTGTCCGGCATGTCGCAGAGAGATACCCGAGGACGGCCGCTATTGTGGCTTCTGTGGCTTCGATCTGACGCCAATGGATCCGATCCTGCTGACGACGCGGAAGCGTTCATCGACGGATGACGCGATCCCGCTGACGAGCAAGAAGAGAGGCCCGGCAGGCGCTGAGGACGCGACGGGGCGAAGGGTGTTGGAGAGAGAAGCAGAGAAGCGTCGGGAGAGACGGTATGAGCTCAAGCTCGACGTGACATATTTCTCTGAGCATAATTTCTTCACGGGGTTCGCGGAGAACATCAGCAGTGGGGGGATCTTCGTTGCAACCTATGATCCTCGCCCCCTCGGGGATGTGCTCGATGTGCTCTTCACCGTCCCGGGCTTGCAGGAGCCTTCTCGTGCTCGTGGTCGCGTGGTGTGGTTGAGGGAGCACGACCCGCTTAACCCGGATTCGGTAGCGGGGATGGGGCTACGCTTCGAAGAGATCGATGGCTGCACCACTGAGGCGGTTAACCGCTTCATCCAGCACAGGGATCCCATTTTTTACGAGGAGTAGGGCATGGCCTTACGGGTGCTGGCGGCTCTGCCACAGATAGCTCTGCTAGAAGCGACTACGGGCACAGGGGACGGTGGGTATGGCGCGGCGTTGCTGCGCATGGTCGCCGCGCTCGTGCTGGTCTGCGTTATTGCCTATGTGGTCTTGCGCTATGGCTTGCGGTGGTTGATGCCGCGTCGGACAAGCAGCCAGCGGATGGAGGTTCTCGAACACTGCGGCCTCGGTGGGAGTAAGGGGCTGTGGATCGTGCGGGTGGGCGAACGGTACTTCTTGGTTGGGGGAGCTGAGGGCGGCCTCTCGATGCTGACAGAGATCGATAAGGGCGAGATCTCTGCCAAGGTGAATGCGCGGGATTCCTTTGCGGGGGATTCCTCTTTGGGGGATGCTTCTTTGCAGGCTTTTTCGAAGATCTTGAGGCGTAAAAGGGGGCATGAAGGAAACTCGTCGAAGGTTGATGTTGCAGAGGAGGTGCGTTTGAAGGAGGCGGAGGGGGGCAGCGAGGGGGAGGATGCCTCATGAGAACGCTTCTGCTCATTGCTCTACCCACACTTCTGGTTCCAAGGGTTGCTGAGGCTGCAGGGGAGGGGAGTAGTCCAGTATCGGCGGTCTTGTTGCTCGCGGCGTTGGCGCTCCTGCCTTTCGTCTTGGTGATGACCACGAGCTTCATCAAGTTTTCAGTGGTGCTCTCGATCCTGCGCAACGCCCTGGGGACGCCCCAGATCCCGCCGATGATGGTTGTCACGGGACTGGCGGCTGTGTTGACCATCTATGTGATGGCTCCCACGGGGGCGGCGATCTATGAGCGTATGGAGGGAACGGGGAAGAAACAGCAAGCAGGGAAGGGGGCGAGCGGGGCAATAGCGGTGAGCGCGGAGAGCTTCTTCCACGCTGCGCTGCAGGCTAAAGATCCCCTCCGTGACTTCATGAAGCGCAACAGCAACCCACGCGACCGCCGGATGTTCCGGGCGATGGCTGGACGGCTATGGCCGAAGGAGATGGCTTCAAAGGTGAAGGAGGGGGATCTGCTGGTGGTGTTGCCGGCTTTCGTGATTGGGCAGCTGGCGGCGGCTTTCAAGATCGGCTTCTTGATATTCGTGCCCTTCTTGGTGATCGACCTCGTGGTGGCGAATGTCTTGCTTGCTCTGGGCATGCACATGCTCTCACCGACGACCATCTCCTTGCCCTTCAAGCTCTTGCTCTTTGTCTTGGTGGATGGGTGGTACTTGATCACTCAAGGGCTCGTGCTCTCCTACGCAACAGGGGTGACCTGATGGCAGAGGATGTAATCCTTCAGGTGCTCAAGCAGGGGCTCTATTTGGCCCTTTTGGTGAGCCTGCCTGTGGTGTTGACCTCCTTGGCGGTGGGACTTTTTGTGAGCTTGATCCAAGCGACGACGCAGTTGCAGGACCACACGCTCTCTTTTGTGCCCAAGCTCGTCGCCGTCCTCGGGGCTCTCGCGCTCTTTGGTGGCTGGATGGGTGGGCAATTGTTGCGTTTCACCCAGAGCGTTTTTATGGGCATCGCCATGTGGCGTTAGGGAATACGAAGAAGGGATGAGCGAAGCCGGCCTGAGAGAGCTCTTGGAGCTTCTGGTGGGAGAGGGAGGCGGGGCGGAGGCTCTGCTCTTGGTGGTCGGCTTGCTCGCACGGTTGCTTCCTCTGGTCTGGGTGACGCCGATCTTCGGGGCGAAGCTGATTCCACGCAGCGCGCGGGTGGTGGTGGGGCTTGCCTTGGCCGCGCTCTGCTATCCCGTGGCAGCAGCACAAGCGCCCCCTGAGGGCGTCTCGGCGCTGCTACTCCTCGGTGAGGTTGCCGTTGGGTTGGCTCTTGGCTTCGTCGCCTCCTTGGTCTTTCACGGCGCCCAAGCGGCGGGGGTGGCGGTGGACGCGGCGCGAGGCGCTAGCAACAGCGAGGTCTTCTTGCCCCAGAGCGGTGGTAGGAGCAGCCCTATGGGGAGCCTCTACTTTCAACTGGCCATCGTGCTCTTCTTCGCCCTTGGGGGCCATCGATTGTTCTTGAGCGTCGTGGTAGGGAGCTACATTATGCTGCCTATGGGGGCTTTGCCGCCTGCGGAGGGGCTGCTGCCCTTCACCCTCTTTGTGGCGCGGTTGACTGCGGATGTGTGGGTCCTGGCTGTGGCTTGGGCAGCGCCAGTGCTGGCAGCTACCCTCTTGGCGGATATCTCCCTGGGCTGGATCAACCGCTTCGTGCCACAACTCAATGTCTTCTTTTTGGCTATGCCCCTCAAGGCGCTCTTGGGGATCGCGGTGGTGGTTTTGGGCGCGTCGTTGCTTGCAGCAGCATTGCCGGAGAGTTTGGCTCAAGGAGTGGCAGCGGTTGAGCGTTCGCTGGAGTTGATGTCCAGCCGGCCTTGAGGCAGAAAGAAGCACAAGAGGTAGAGATGATGAGAGCGGGTGTCTGCAAATGGCTTCTGATGGCCGCCTTGGCCGGTACAATCGGCTGTGGTGGTAGCAATGACACACCACCTGGCAACATTTGCACAGCCGAGAATTGCCACGGTTGCTGTGACGCAAGCGGGAACTGTGTAGCGGGTGTGTCCGGCACGTATTGTGGTCGCGGTGGAGATACTTGCCAGATGTGTGCCGTCACCGAGGTGTGTGTGGAGGGTGGTTGCGTCGCCGATGTGCAGTGTAGCCCCACCACCTGCCAGGGCTGCTGCCTTGGCACCGTTTGCATGGCGGGCCATGAGCTGAGCGCCTGTGGCAAGGCGGGGAAGCCTTGCGACGTCTGTGTTGACAGCGAACTCTGTGTCCTGGGAATTTGCGGCCTCGTTTGTGACCCCAGCACCTGCACGGATGGGTGCTGTTTGAACGGGGAGTGCATCAAGGCGGAGCAGCAGGGCGCCAACCTATGTGGTGGAGTTGGAGAAGCTTGCGTTGCCTGCGGGGATGGCGAGCAGTGTGTTGAGCAGCGGTGCGAGCTCGTCGGGTGCGAACTTTCTACCTGCACTGGCTGCTGCGACGACAAGGGAAATTGTCGCAC
>JAFCZD010000010.1 GCA_019314525.1 Deltaproteobacteria bacterium | reverse complement strand
GGAAAGACAGATGAGAGTTGGGCGCGTGACCGGCGCGTTCGTTTTCATGTTGTGCTGAAGACACCACGTGCGAAGCGTAGAAAGGGGGAAACCGATGACCTATAAATGGGCGCCGCTGAATCCGTCGCTGTGGCTCCTTGGTGGGGTGTTGCTCTGCGCTACGCCAGCTCTGGCAGCGGTAGGCGACGCTGACGATGACACCATCAGCGATATGCAAGAGGGGCGGCAAGAGGGCCGCGACTCGGATCGTGATGGCCGCGACTCGGATCGTGATGGCATGCCAGACTACCTCGATCTCGACAGCGACGGTGATGGCATCGCAGATATCCTCGAGGCTGGGGATGCAGACCTCGTGACGCCACCGGTGGACACCGACGGTGATGGGCTCTTTGATTATGTCGACGTGGACTCCGACAACGACGGTGTGCCCGACGCGGTGGAGGACGCCAACGGCAATGGCGTGCTCGATCCTGGGGAGACGAGCCGTCAAGACTCCGACTCCGATGGGGATGGCTTGCTCGACGGTGATGAAGACAAGAACTTCAATGGGCAGGTCGACCCTGGTGAGTCGAACCCCTTCGACGACGACAGCGACAATGACGGGATCCTTGATGGAGTGGACCTCTGCCCCCTCGCGCCCGAGGATCTCGACGCCATCGAAGACGATGACGGCTGCCCCGAATTGGACGCCGATGGTGACGGTCTGCGCGATGACCTGGAGGCCGGCCACGCCTGCCTCGACCCCCTGCACCCCGATGTCGACGGCGATGGCCTGCTCGATGGCGTGGAGGACCTGAACGCTGATGGCATCGTCGATGATGACGAGACGGATCCCTGTGACGCCGATACGGACGACGACGAGATCAACGACGCCGACGACAACTGTCCTTTAGAGTTTGAAAGCTCCGATGACATCGGCATTCGTGATGGCTGCCCGGACACTCCGGGCGACGGGCTGACCTTCGACAGCGGCCCTGTTGCGGGCGACGCCGCACCTGATGCGGGCGCGGATCGAGACGGCGACGGTTTGCCTGATGCGCTGGAGCAGCAAGGGTGCACCGATTGGGACAACCCCGACAGCGACGGCGACGGGCGCTGGGATGGCCAGGAGGACGAAAACCACAACGGCCGCCAGGATGAAGGTGAGAGCGATCCATGCGCGCCTGATATCGATCCCGTGGGTGGGGGCATCTTGAGCTGTGAGGTGCCGCCCTCGTCGACTTTTAGTGGAGTGGGGTGGTGGTTGTCTTGCTCGTGCTTGGCCTTGGTGTTTTGGCGGCGGCGAGGCACGAAATTGCCACGTCATTCCCGCGGATGAGGCGCAGGTTCCCGCTTTCGAGGCTGTCGCAAAACTGCCACGTCATTCCCGCGAATGCGGGAATCGAGTCTTTCGGCCCAAGGGCGTAGCCCGTGAGAAGTTCGCGACCGTGGGTGGACCTTCCTCGGTTTGCTCTACCCCGTGAAGTCCCGTAGCCTCGTTCACATGAACAAGCCAAGCAAGCTCTGGATCCTCGGCGCAAGCATCGGATTTTTCCTTGGGTGCGGTGGCAGCGATCCGCTCCCTACGTGCGAGACGAAATCGACGGAATTTCGAATCTGTGACGAAAACAAAGTCTATCGCTGTCCCATTGGGGAAGGTGTCCAAGTCGACATGGAGCTCGTGGCCGATTGCTCGGCGTCTGGGGAGACTTGCACGGCAGACTTCTTGTCTCGTTCTGCGAGCTGCAAAGACCCCAACCACATCGTGGGCGAAAACGCGGCAACCTACAGCGAGGAGAGCGACGCCGCGAACGACGATGTCGCCAACGCTGAACCCACTGGGTACTCGCTAGACGAAGAGGGGCTCGTGATCTCGGGCAGTCTCGCAGAAAACGACGTCGACCATTTCATCTTCCAGGCGGGCTACTCAGCACATTTCGATATGCAGATTCTGCGGGACGGGAAAAGGGGTGAAGGTGTTCTCACCGTGCATTCCGCTGCGTCGACCGCTAGCTCGATAACCACAAGCGACGGTTCTTTGGTCAACGCTAGCCTGAACATGTCGCCAGCAGGCGACTACGTGGTGAAGATCCAAAGCTCTGTGCAGGGAACCTATTCACTGGAGATCAAGGAGCATTGAGACCGCCGCCTCGTATGAGGTGCCCGTCCACATCTACCAGGTTCGCTCTTGGCTCTTTCGAGCGAGCGACTGCCTTACTTTTCAGACGCCCTCTTCACCAACCCGAGCGCGCTCGGACGGTAGCGGCGTACGCGCGACGGAGCCAGGTAGCCGCTGCGCCACATCATGCGCAGGAGCATCTGCAGTCGCTTCATCCAAGCGGCATCAGGGGTGGCCACGCCCAGCCGGCGCGGGCTCGGGGTCAGGGCCGCCAAATGCACGGCCTGCAGCGGGGTCAGCGCAGTCGCGCTCTTGCCGAAATAATGCCGAGCGGCTTGCTCTACCCCGTAGATGCCGGGGCCCATCTCCACGAGGTTGAGGTAAAGCTCGAGGATGCGGCCCTTGGAGGTCAGCTGCTCGAGGCGCCAGGTGATCACGGCCTCCTGGAGTTTTCGCGAGACGCTGCGCTCATGGTTCAAGAAGAGGTTTTTTACCACCTGTTGGCTGATGGTGCTCGCGCCGCGCTCCACTCGCCGCTGGGCCAGGTTGTGCAGCAGCGCTCGCTTGATTTGGCGCAGGGCGAAGCCATGGTGTTGATAGAAGTGGGTGTCTTCGGCCACCACGAAGGCCGCGCGTACGTGGCGGGAGATGCGGTGGAGTGGCAGGAAATCGCGCGACCGACGTCCGAGCTGGCGTTGACGGCGGCCCCCGTCGGCGAGGCGGATCCACTGGCTCGGTGCCCCACGGATGAGCTTCTTCACGGCCGCGCCCGGAGAATCGACGAGCACTTTGCACGTGAAGGGCGTGAGATCGAAGCCCACCGTTCCGGCCTTGATGTCGGCGAGGTCCACGTCAATGTCGAGGGTGGCGCCGAACTCTCCGCGGAGGTGCATGCCGCGCAGGCTGGGCACAAGGGCCTCAGGGAGGCCTGTGAGGGTTGTCTGGCAGCCGGTTGGTGGGAGGCGTAGCGCGAGGCTGAGGCGGCGCGTTCGTGGGGTGAAGCTTCCCTTGGCATAGAGCGCCAACTTCGGCAGCGCAACACGTGAGTCCATTAGCGTCCATGTCCCTTCGGGGCTGCGCAGCAGATGCAGCTCCAACTTGAGCCTCGGCAAGGGCACGGCGTGGGGCGCGAGGCGTCGGTGCAAGAGCGCCGACCCTTCGATCTGCAGGTCCGCGTCGAGTTGCAGTTCTTTGCCCATGCGCGAGAGCGTGAGCGTGCCCAGGAGCTTGGCCTTTTGCACATCGACGCCCATGGAGGAGAGGAGCGGCGCGAGGCTCTGGAGGCTGACGTCCTCGAGGGAGGCTCTCAGCACATCACGGGCCCTGGGGATGGTGTGCATCTCAGTGCTGGCCATGGCATGGGGCGCCTCGACGATTTGACCGGAGAGGGTGATCTTTCCGCTGCCCGGTGCGCGGGCGTGCAGCTGGAGTTCAATGGTGTTGCCCTGGCGTGAGGCGTGGGCCTTGAGCACCCGCAAGGCGAGGGGGTAGGTGGCGAGGCGCACTTCGCCCGCCAGCAGGGCCGCTCGTGTTGGCTTGAAGCCGTGCTCTGGGTCAAGATCGGCGGCAAAGGATTGCAGCTCTGCCAGCAGCATTGACCCCAGCCGGAGGTCGCTCTTGCCCGTGACGAAGCGATAGCCATCGTCTTGGGGAAGCAGGTGAACATCGTCACTGTGTAAATCGAGGGATACGTCGCCGAGTTTCCACTTGAGCTCGACGCGACCTTCATGGATGGAGATCGGTGGTAGGCGGCCAGGTTGGCGCTTCAGAAAGCGTGTTCGACGACCAACCTGGCCTCCTTGGAGGAGGCTCGTGGTGCTGCGACGTCGGTCCTTCTCCAGGTCGAAGGTGAGCTGGGGGCGCGTGAGGCGCAGGCCTTTGAGTTGTGGTCTCAGGCCAGCGAACTCCAGCACGGCGTCGGCGCGCTCCACATGGAGCTCCGATCCAACGCGAAGCCCGTGCAAGGCGATGCCTGGCTCGAGGGTGGCGCTGATGCTCTCGATGGTCACCGGGCGTCCAGCGGCGCGTGAGAGGGCGGCGCTGGTGCGGGAGAGGGTGAAGCGCTGAACCTGCCACATGCCCCATAGAACACTGGGGATCGCGATCAGCGTGCAGAGCAGCCATAGCTGCTCTCGCGGCCGTAAAAATGCCCCTGCCTGAGCGCGACGTTGCATGAGGCTTCGATGATAAGGTGTCTGCAGGTGGGGGCCAGTTTTTGGCCGATTCCAGTGGGCAGGGCTAGGAACTATCGGCTAGGCGCTGGCCTGGCTGCCCGGATGGGAGGTTCTTTTTCGAGCCTGCGCCACGCACACGCGCTTCGGCCAGGATTTCTTCGATGAGATCGGCGTAGCTCAGCCCATCGTGTTCGGCCAGTCGAGGCAGCAGGCTGAGGGGCGTCAAGCCGGGCAGGGTGTTGATCTCGAGGATGTATTCGTTGCCAAGATCGCTGACCATCATGTCTACACGGGTTGCCCCAGCGCAGCCCAGGGCCTGGTGGGCTCGGAGCGCTTGGGTCAGCACTCCCTGATAACGATCGCGGGAGAGCCGCGCGGGAATGTGGTAGTCGGCGTGGCCCGCGGTGTATTTGGCCTGATAATCGAAGATCTCGTTGTGGGAGATGATCTCCAGAGCCCCCAAAGGGCGCCCATTGACGATGCCAATACAGACCTCACGCCCCTCGATGTGACGCTCCACCAACGCGCTCTCGTCGAGCTCGAAGGCTCTTTGGCAGGCTGCTCGCAGCCCCACGAGGTCATCGGCGACGGAGACGCCCAGGCTCGACCCCTCGCTGGTGGGCTTGACCACCGCTGGGAAACCGAAAGAGCCGTGAAGCTCGGCCAGGGTATCCATTTGCGATGGTGTGACCGCGTAGTAGGGGGGCGTGGGCAGGTTGTGCAGCCGAAAGATCTCCTTCGCCTTCAGCTTGTTCATCGCCAGGGCGCTTGCGAGCACGCCGCTGCCTGTGTAGGGCAATTTCAGCAGCTCGAGGAGCCCTTGGATGCAGCCGTCTTCGCCGTAGCGCCCGTGGAGGGCGTTGAAGACGAGGTCCACCTTCACCTCACTCAAACGTTGGGCAATATCACGGCTCATGTCGATGGGGATCGTCTCGTAGCCGCGCTCAGCGAGGGCCGCGAGCACGGCGTCTCCACTGAGCAGCGAAATCTCTCGCTCGGCGGAGAGGCCACCCATGAGCACGCCGATGGTCTTCGCACTTTTCATCGCCCCATCTCCTCTTTGGCCCCATTGTACGGCCCGAAGGGCAAGAGTGTGGCATTTGTGACGCAATGACGAGTTGACAGGGCCAAGCATCCGACGATGATCCTTAGCGATGCGCTCAGAGATGATCATCAGCGATCTCGGTCGGGTGCCCTATGGGCGCGCTCTGGCCCTGCAAGAGGCGCTCAACAGACGCGTTCAAGGTGGGTCGTGGCCAGATACGCTCTTGCTCGTCGAGCACCCTGCCGTGATCACCTTGGGGCGCTCTTCGTCGACGTCCCACATCATCGCGAGCCGTGAGCGCTTGGCGCGCTTGGGCATCGATGTGGTGCGCGTGGGTCGGGGAGGGGAGGTCACCTACCATGGCCCAGGCCAGCTGGTGGGCTACGCCATTCGCCGTGTTGGTCGCGCCGTCCACGCCCACGTGGAGGGCATGGCCGACGGGTTGGCGGCCTACCTGACGGGGTTGGGCATCGACGCGCGATGGGAACAACAGACCCCAGGTCTCTGGGTCGGTGACGCCAAAATCGCTGCTGTGGGTGTGGAGGTGCGCCGTGGCGTCAGCCTTCATGGCTTCGCGCTCAACCTCAGCCCGAACATGGAGCACTTTCAGCTGATCTTGCCCTGCGGCTTGAGCCGCCCGGTCTCCTCAGTGCATGGGATGCTGCAAGACGCGCCCTCTGTGGCGCGTGCTGGACGCACCGTCGGCGAGGCGGTGCTGAGCGCGTGGGGAGTGCAGGGACAGGAGGTCTCCGCTTCCGATGTTTGGGCTGTGATCGAGCACGAAAAGACAACCGAGGAGAACGTGATATGAGAGGTTTGCTGGTGGCGCTCTTGCTGGGGCAGGTCCTGCCTGCGTGCAAAGGAAAGGCCGAGAATGCTGCACCGGTGGCCTTGGGGGTCTCGAGCTTACGCGTCAAAGAGCGCGGTCCAGCGGCGCATCGCTTGGCACGTTTTGGCGAGAAGCAGGTTGAGGCCTTCGTGCGTGGTCGCGTCGAGAGCACACCTGCCCTTGCGTTTTTGGGCAAAGGCCCAGAAGGCGAGCGCAAGGGATACACCCTCTCGGTGGAGTACGGGTTGGGACCGCGAGAAGGGAAAGAGGAGCTGGCCGCCCTAGTGGTGGTCCGTCTCGACCCGGGGATCGGAGAGGGCATGCCTTTGGAGTCGAGCTTGATCGCTCCCTTGAAGGATGTAGGTGGAGACAAAAAGCACCACATGGAGCGGACCCTCGCCGCAGCCCTGATGGAGGTCTTCTGGCAGGCAAAGATGGTCAGGTGTCCCCCAGGAGCGTTGGTGAAGGCTCTGCAGGCGGAGAAGGACATGGATCGCTTGTTGAAGCTGATCCCCATCGCCGCTGAGCGCAAGATCAAGGATGCGGTTCCTCAGCTGATTCGCTTGCTCTCTCACGAAAAGCGGCCTGTCTCCGATCGTGCCATCGGGGCCTTGGCCACGTTGAGGGATCCTCGTGGCGTCAAGCCCCTGACCAAGCTGGCCAAGTTGCGTGATAGCCGGCGTTTGGCTCAGGTGATCGACGCTGTGGCGGCCATCGGCGGCGCGGAAGCGGCCAGCTTCCTGGATTTTCTCGCGGGGGGGCATGCCAACGCAACCATTCGAAATTTGGCCCGGGAGGCTCGAGCACGGATGACGCGGGCCAAGACCAAGTCGCCCTAACGTGCGAAAGATCACAGCCTTGAAAGCCTTCAGCAGGGATGATCGTATTAATCCTCAACGCCGAGGTTGCTTCGGATGAGGGCAGCTTAGATCTTGGCGCATGAGCAAGGTTTCTGTTAAATACGCAGCATTGGTGAGAATTTGAGTGAGGTTCCGCCCGTCGACTTTCGTCGGGATAGCGTTTGGCGTTTTTGCCCTTTGACGTTCTTACAGTGGAGGCAATGATGAGAAAGAGCATCTTGTGTGTGGCGATGTTTGTGGGCGTGTTGATGGCGCTTCCTGAGGATGTGTCTGCGCAATACCGACCCCAGGCGCGGCCGCGTTTTGGTCATCGGCACCGACCCCATGGTTATGTGGGTGGTCAATTGACCGGTTTTGCCGTCGCCAACCAGGCGGGAAACTTCGACTACCTTGGCCAGGGTGGTGGCGGCGGGCTCTTTGGCGGCTTCCGCATCTCGCCCTTTCTCTCCATCGAGGGCAATTGGGGCATCACCTATCACGACAACAACTATGACAGTTATGATATCGACGCTTTCTATGTGATGACCTTCACAGGCGATCTCAAAGTACATATCCCCACGCGCGGTCCCCTTGAGCCCTACTTTCAGGGTGGTGTGGGCTTTGCTTGGACAGGCGCGACCTATGGTGGTGGCTACTATGGCGACGAGGCCACGGTTTGGGCCAAAGGCTTGACCTTCGCCTTGGGCGGCGGGGTCGATTTCTGGCTTTCGCCCTTCCTCTCCTTGGGTGGTCGGCTGCTCTATCGGGGTCTCGCCTTTGGTGAAGAGCAGGACAAAACAGACGCGAACTACGTCAGCGGCGTCACCCTCGACGTGAACCTGACCCTTCACTTCTAATCTAAACCTTCACAGCGAAATCTCCCTGTCTATGCTCCAGAGCCTGCCCGAGTCACTACGGCGAGTGGCTGAGCGGCGTCGATTTGGCGTCAACCCTAACCTCGCGGTCATCCAAGAGTTGTTGTGT
This sequence comes from Deltaproteobacteria bacterium, assembly GCA_019314525.1. Taxonomy (GTDB): domain Bacteria; phylum Myxococcota_A; class Polyangia; genus JAFCZD01. The sequence continues at coordinate 21,919 of JAFCZD010000010.1, read as the reverse complement.
GCTTTGGGCGACCCCCAAAAGGCCTTTCCCGCCATCCACCTGGCGGGCACCAATGGCAAGGGCTCAACAGCGGCGATGCTCGCCGCGGCTCTGAGGGCGGATGGCTTTCGTGTGGGGTTGTATACCTCTCCCCACCTCTGTCGCTTCAACGAGCGCATCATGGTGGGTGGTGTCGCCATCGACGATGCGTCCCTCGAAGCGCTGGCGGGAGAGGTGCTCGGGGCGAGCCCTGAGGCGACCTTCTTCGAGGTGGCCACCGCCATGGCGATGAAATATTTCGCTCGGACCAAGGTGGACGTGGCGGTGATCGAGACGGGCCTGGGCGGGCGGTGGGACGCCACCAATGTGCTCAACACGGTAGTCTCGGTGATCACCTCCATCGCCCTCGATCATGTTGGGGTTTTGGGCACGACGTTGCCGAGGATTGCCGCGGAGAAGGCGGGGATTATCAAAGCACGCACACCTGTGGTGAGCGCGCCCCAGCAGGCAGATGCCTTGGCCGTCTTGCAGCAGCGAGCAGCCGAGCAAGAGGCGCCCTTCTTATTAGAGGGCAGGGATTTTACCTGGGAGTCCACGCCTGAGGGGGGCAATTTTCAACAGGGCCCTCGGGGTCTCGAGAGCGTGAATGTAGGCTTGCGGGGCCCACATCAAGGGCAAAACGCGGCCCTCGCGTTGGCGACTTTGGGTGTCTTGGAGCAGCTGGGTTGGGCTACGTCGCCTGCGGCTGCGCGCCGAGGGGTAGGAGATCCCCAGTGGCCAGGTCGGCTGGAGCAGATCGACCAATACCTGCTCGACTGCGCACATAACCCTGCAGCGGCGGCGGCCCTATCGCATGTGCTGGCGGCGGATGACCGGCCTACAACGCTGGTCTTTGGTGCCCTCGCCGACAAGCACGCCCATGAGATGCTCTCGTGCCTCGCTGCCCATGTGGAGGATATCGTGCTCTGCGCCCCCTCAGGTGAGCGGGCAGGTGATCCGGCGCTGCTGGCCCAAAGGTGGCCACAGGCGCGAATCGCGGCGTCTCTGAGGGAGGCTCTGCATATCACCTCTGCGGCAGAGAGGGTCTTGATCACGGGATCCTGCTATTTGGTGGGGGAGGCTCGCGCGCTCTTATTGGCACAAGACCTTGATGGGCTGGCGGACCCCGCTCCAGGGGATCACTGAAGAACTGGCTCCCACAGGGCACCTGGCGTTATGCTTGTTGGGCGGAGGACGGTGATGATCGCATCTCGTTGGTTGACCCTTACACTAGCTCTTGGAACGCTCCTCGGGAGCGTTGAAGTGGCTGCGCAGAGCCCTGACGGCAAGGCTCCACGCAAATACCCGAACCTGATGGCCCAGGGGACCTCCTACAGCGGAGTTACGCTGCGGGGGGGCGAGCCACCCAAGGCCAAAGCGCCACCCCACGCGGGGCTGCAATATGTCACATGGCCTGGTTTTAGCGTTGATCCTGAGCGCGGAACTGAGGTCTTTGTGCAGCTTACCGGGCCTGTGCCCTTCAAGGTGCGACAAAAAGGGCGTCGTGTTTCGATCACCGTGAAGAAGGTGCAGGTTTATCTGCGAAACAATCTCCGGGCCATCAATACACAGCATTTTCCAGGCCCTGTGGCTCGCTTTCGTTTGCGGCGATTGGGACGTAAGGCCGCGCGCCTTGAAATTCTCCTAAAGCGCAAGGTCACACCCCGCGTGGATCTCCGATCTCAAGGGGCATACCACTACCTGGTCGTGTCTTTTCCCGCCGAGTAACACGATCCCATATCCATCGTGACGTCAGGTGCGGCCAGCAGGGGCTCATCACCAAGATTCCTGCGTTGGGTTGGTGTTCTCGCTCTTGCGTGGGCGGGTTTTTCACCAGCGGTCGCACAAACGGGGCCTCCTCAGCTGAAGGCTTGCCGTCTGCGTTTGACGGCGGGCGGGATCGACGCTGAAGGAGATGTGCGCCTAAGACGAGGAGATTGTCAGCTGCGCGCCACGAAGCTTCGCCTTTCGCGTGATGGCATCTCTGGCGACTATGTGGAGATCTTCCAGCAAGGGGTGATGCTGCTTCGGGCCCATCGCCTCGCTCTTGGGCGCAGGGCTGGCGAGTTACGTTGGTTGGAGGCCCGTCTTTTTGGGTGTGGGGCTTCCTTCTCGTTGCAGGTCATGGCGCGCCGCGCCTCGCTCTCCCGATCTCGCTTGCACCTTTATTGGCCGATGCTCACGCTGGGAGGCACACCCATCGCCGTTTTGCCTTATCTCGGCCTGCCAAGGCACCCAGGCGTCAGCGGGCTCGAACTTCCCCAGCTGGGCGTCAGTGGTCGCGATGGTTTTCGACTACGTCAGGGCGTCTATCTTGCGCTTGGTCAGCGCGCTGACGTCGAGGCCGCGGGTTTCTTCATTCAGGGCCGCGGTTGGGGGCTGGGCAGCAGGGCGCGCCTCTTCGACGACGGGCGTCGTGCAGGCTTCGTCCGGCTGCGACTTCAGCAGAACAACGAGCAGTGGTTGCTTTCGATGCGAGGGGCTTTGGATGTTGGGGGGCGCCACTGGTCGCTGCATGTCGCCCCGGAGATCGTCTCTGGTGCAGATGTCTATCACGTCATCGGGGCTCGCACGGCACGCATCTACGCACCACTGGCAGCCACCCGTGTGCGCCTCGCTTCACGTTTGGGACCTTTCGTCACGCGCCTCGAAGGCCACCTGGTGCAGGCGTTGACGGGGGTTGGTGAAGCGGAGTTCGTTGGTGTGGGCGGCGGGGAGTTGGCGCTGGAGTTGGCTCCGATGAGGCTCTGGGGCGGCCTGGCGCTCATGGGCGTTTTGAGCGTAGAGGGCACGACTCATCCAACCTGGCTTGGGCCCGATGGGACCTTTGCGCCCAGGCGCCAAGGTGACCCAGCGCTGTGGGGCTGGCGTTTTGCGCCCGGTCTCGAGCTGGCGCGCAAGGTGGGCCCGCTGCGATTGAGCCTTGGTGGGCGTTATGTGCAACGGGGCAACACTGAAGTCGCCCAGGGGGGAGGACAGGCCGTAGAAGTCGCCGGGCGGGGAGGGCGGGCCATACAAGTCGAGCAGCTCTTGCTCGGCGGGGGCGAAATATCACTCGTGCTGGCGCGCGGCTACGGTGGGGGCTGGTGGCACGAGGTGGAGCTGGTGGCGGGTGGATTCGGAGGCCTGAGCCAGGGCCATTTGGAGCGTCTCGTGGCTGGTTGGTGGGCGATGGAGCCACGGCGCCTGGGAACGGTAGGGGCGCGAACCCTGCTTTGGCGACGGGGGCGCAGCAAGGCCAGCGTGGACGGTGGTGTGCGCTTCATTTATGGTGATGAGACCCTCGCTTTCGTCGACCTGCGGCTGAACCTGGGGCGCTGGCTGACCCTAGAGAACCTGGGCGCCATCGGTGGACGCGCCCTGGGCGGGGCTGGGCCGGCCGTACCCCTGTGGGATGCGCGGCTATGCCTGCGTGGCGGGAAGGCACAGCTTTGCAGCGCCTATCTGCGACAGCGAGCGTCTATGTTGTGGGCCAAGACTCTGGCCGAAGGCATGGGCTTTGCGGCCCCAGCCAGGGCGGGCTTGCCGTGGGCCGTGGACCTCGACGGGATAAGCACATCATTGGGCTGGCGCAGCCCTCGAGGCGGCGTGGGGGGGCATGTCGTCTTCGATCCCACGCGTTCAGAGTTGAGCGCTGCGGGTGCAGACCTTCATTTGGGAGGGGTGTGTGGTGCGCTGGGGGTTTCCTTACGCATCGATTACCGTGCAGGACAGCGTTGGCCGGATTTGTTTGCCACGCTGAAGCTCGACGGGCGGCCCTGGGCGAGATGTTTATAGCTCTGCTTTTGTTCGCCCCGGTGGGCCTATGTTAGCATCTCTTCAAACGAGATCTTATCAGGGAGGATCCAGATGCGCAGGCTCTGTCTGGCAACCATGGTTGTATTGACGTGTGCGGTGTTTTCTTTCGCGTGTGGTAGCGACGACGACGGTGGAAACACCGCCTGGCCGGACGGGGGAAATCCGCCTGCCGATAGAGGTGGGACCATCGTCCTCGATGGTTTCTTTCAAGACCTTGGCGCCGCGCCTGACCTCGTGACTGAGGAAGGGGGGCCAGAGATTCAGGTGTTGGTGCCCCTGGAGGGCGCCACGATTATCGGTGGCACCCTCGAGGTGAAGGCTAAGATCACCGACTCCGATGGCGTCGACGACCCCACCGTGATGCTCACGTTGCAGGGACAAGACGACGAGATTCAGATGACCATCACCACCGAGCCTGATGTCTACCGGGCGCTGGTGGATGTTTCAAGGATACAGGGCCAGGCCCGGCTCTGGGTGACAGCCCAGGACCTGTTGGGCAAGCAGAGCAGCCAGGTCATCAACTTCGAACGCGACCCTGGGCCCCAAGTGGTCTTTCTGAGCCCCGCAGAGGGCAGCCGGCACAAAGGCAGCGTTTCAGTGCAGATCGTTGTGGCCGACCGTGTCGAGGTGACCTCCTTCGCAGTACGCATTGGGTCTCAACCCTTGAATCTGACACCCACGGTGTCCACAACGGACAAAACGGTCTACGCGGGTACGACAAAGTTCGATGATCCGCTCTTCTCGACCCCCCTCACGGGGACCCAGGTGATCACCGCCACTGCGTCGAACGTCAACGGAGCGGAGACCATCGTGCAGCGACTCTTCATCATTGATGAGGAGGGGCCGGCGATCACGGTAAAGAGCCACAGCCCGGGTAATTTGATCGGTGGCGTTATCCAACTCGAGGTCAAGGTGTCAGACGAGGCAGGGGTCGTGGAGTCGTCCGTCAAGTGCATCATTGGAAATAACCTCGACGAGCGGCTCGTCACGTTGCGCCCTGTCCTCGGCAGCGCCGGGAGTTATTCTGGCCAGTTCGACACACGCACGTTGCCACAGAACGTGCTCTGGCCCGTGATGTCCTTTCGGGCAGCCGATGAGTTGGGCAACGAGAGCCACTTTGATATCGAGGTGGGAGTGGACAACGGGCAGCCGGTTGTAGATCTCGACCCCCCCAACGACTTCAAACTATTGCAGTTTAAAAAGGAGCTGGATTGGTGGGAGTGCTCTCACCCCTTCGATCCTGTGGGCGACGACGCGGCGAGCGACGGCGAGATGGTGCCTCAAATAACAACGCTACGGGTAAGAATTGAAGACCAAGGCAATAGCAGCGTCGTGCCTTCAGCAGAGTTTCATCTCTATTCAGGTGTTGATGACAACACCGCTCGGCTCTACGTGCTGGACGATACGAGCAAACCCCTGGTCATAGACACAACGGGCGACGGGTTTTGTGATGCCATCAACCCCAAGGTCGTCCCCTTGGCGGGATCCCCTCAGCCATGGTCGGCGGTGGCCGTGAACCTTCAGGCGGCGTCAGCCACGGGGAGCGCGGATTTTACCCCATGGGCTGCGCCCGATTGTAACCCAGGCACCGAGGCGGACGACCCTGACTCGCTCTGTGACACCACAAAAGCACCCTTTGTCTCGACGAGCTATGCGGGCCGTGAGGTGGCCGACATGACAGTCGCCATCTCCTACGGGGTGGGCAGTTCGCCCTCGATCTATGTCCCCGCGGGAATCAAGGGTGGTGACCCCTTGCTCTGCATGGGGCTTCCTTTTGATTTTCGGGCCAATCAGATCGCCGATGGCTGGGTCTGCGTTGCAGCGGCGGCCCGTGATCAGCTCGGTCTGCTCGGGGTGTCCAAGCCCATGAGGCTCTATGTCGACTCTGGCATGGCAGACTATTGGAAGGGGACATCGCCACCCACAGGATCCCCTACGATGCCAGACTGCACAGGAACCCTGGACAAAACCAGCGGCCAGGTCAACAACACACCATGTCAGTTTCGAGGGCCAGGCGCGGCTTTTCCTCAACTCTTTCGTCCAAAGGAACCCCGCGAGATTTAGCAGGAGTGGCATGGTTGTCTGTTCTTCGCAGCGGCAGGGGAGGTGAGCTGAGGTGAACGATGGCGCCCCCCAACGTTTTGGGCGCTACACCCTCGTCCGGCGGCTCGCTTGGGGGGGCATGGGCGAGCTCTATATTGCTGAGCGCTCAGGCTTCGCAGGCTTTTCCAAACGTGTGGTCGTCAAGTGCATCCGCCGAGATCTTGCGGGGGATGACGAGTTTGTGCAGATGTTCCTCGATGAGGGGCGTCTGGCGGCGATGATCACCCACCCCAATGTTGTGCAGATTTACGAATTAGGGCAGGTGGACGGGCAGTACTTCATGGCGATGGAGTATGTGCCCGGTAAGAACCTCGCTGAGATCGTCAATCGTCTGCAGGGCCCTATCAAACTGCCCCACGCCGTTGGGATCCTCGTTCAACTTTGTTCGGCTCTCACGGCCGCTCACGAGGCCAAGGACGCCCAAGGGACGCTCTTGCAGCTCGTGCACCGAGATGTGAGCCCACCCAACATCTTGGTGAGCTTTTCTGGGGCTGTGAAGTTGACCGATTTTGGCATCGCCAAAGTCGCGATGCGCGAAAGACAAACGCGCGCAGGGGTGGTCAAGGGCAAATTTGCCTATCTTTCTCCCGAGCAAGTGTTGGGGAAGGATCTGGATGCGCGAGCAGATATCTATGCATTGGGCTTGGTGCTCTTCGAGGCCAGCGTTGGGCGAATGGCCAACCCGGGCAGCACGGAGGTGGAACAAATCTACGCTGCGTCTCAAGGCGAGGTTCTCGATCCCGCAGACATCATCAGCACATACCCGGAGGAGCTGCGGCAGATCTTCTTGCGAGCGACAAAGCTGGATCCCTCTGAGCGTTTCCAGAGAGCCCATGAGATGCAGAAGGCGCTCGTTGGCTTCCTCGGAAGGCACGAGATGATGACGAACTCCCCACAGCTCGCGGAATATATGCAGCGGCTTTTCCCACGGGATGCGGTGGCGGCTGGCGAGGGCGCGCTATTGGGGCAGCAGACGCGCGAGTCGAGCTTGATCATGCCCGTCCCCGCTGAAAAGTTGGAGCCGCTCGCCGAGAGCTGCGAGACGGTGGTGTCAAACGGCTTTTCCGAGGAGCAAGGCGAAGCTGCGATGGAGGGTGTGCGCGCGTATGATGAGGTGACCACCGAGCAGGACTATGAGGGCCAGGTGAGGGAGCTGGGCATAGCGACGCTGATGGTTACCCCCAGTGATGACGACCAGACCCTAGTGACCTCTTCGACGATGGATATGGACGGCTGGGACGACGTCACCTCGGCGGCGAGGCCCTCCGCCTTGCGTTCATCCCAGGCGGCAGCGCAACCCAAGCCCTCCCCAAAGAGGGAGGGGCTCCATTCGCTCTTTTCGAGCGGTTTGGGTCGGGTGAGCACAGAGTCTCATCCCCTGGAATTCCCACAAGAATCATCTCCCGAACCCGCTCGTCCTCCTGAAGCGCTTGCTCCAGTCTCCAAAATAGAGCAAAGCCCGAGGCGGTGGTACAAACAACCTGTGTTTTGGATCAGCGTGGGTTTCATCTTGCTGGTGTTCTTTTCAGCGCTGCTGGGGAGCTTTCTCGTTGGGTCGAATGCACACCAGGGTGATGAGCAGTCTGTGGAAGAAGCACCGTGAGTCGCTACCGAAAATCCAACCGCATGGGCATTGGCAGGATCATCCGCCAATGGGTCAAGAAGAATCACTGGGAACCTGACTTTGACGAGAGCCTCCTGTCGCTGAAATGGTCGACGTTCGTGGGTGATCGTATTGGTGCACACACACGACCCCGCGATCTCAAGGGTGGTGTGTTGACGGTGATCGTTGGGGACAGCGCATGGTTGAATGAGTTGAGCTACCTGCGCAGAGAGCTGATCGCGAAGGTTAACCGGGGACTGGGACGTAGGGTGGTCAAAGAGCTGCGCTTGCTCAGCGGAGTGCTCAAGCCCTCACCCAAGGGAGCGTTCTCGGGTGCGCCACAGAAGCGAGTACAGACGCCACAGAGCCCTCCTGACGAGGCTCTCGTGGCACAGGTGCTTCGTGAACTCCCCGAAGGCCTAGACCCGGAGCTCGCCGATGTCATCGCGCGTGCCCGAGCGGCGCAGTTGACGGAAGATCCAGAGGAATAACCCTTTAGATCCTCCGGTGGTTCAAACAGGGCAGCTCCTCGCGGACCTTTTTCACGTAGTCCAGGTCAAGGTCCGCTACTGCCACGCCGTCGCCATCACTCACCTGGGCAACGATGGCTCCCCAAGGGTCAATGATGCAACTCTTGCCATAGCTGAATCGTTCGGGTGTGTGCCGTCCATATTGATTGGCAGCCAAGATGTAGACCTGATTCTCAATGGCTCTGGCGCGAAGGAGGGGGATCCAGTGGTCTTTTCCTGTGTGTAGTGTGAATGCGGCAGGCACGCTGACCACCTGGCAACCTGCGTCGACAAGTGCCCGGTAAAGTTCAGGAAAGCGCAGATCATAACAGATAGTCATGCCCAGACGGCAGCCGAGAATCTCTGCGGTAACAACATCTTTCCCTGCCTCCACCAGCGCCGACTCTTGGAAGACCGCACCATCGGGGATTGCGATGTCAAAGAGATGGATTTTTCGATAGCTCGCGCAAATGAGACCCTCGGCATCCACCAGGATCGAAGTGTTGAAGCATCGCCCTGGCGCCGCGCGCATCGGTACACCCCCAAGGAGCAGGGAGACCTGTAGGTCCCGCGCCAGACGCGTCATCCTCTCGAGGATCGGCCCAGGCTCTTTTAGATCTTCAGCGATGTTGACTTTATCTTTCAAGGTGGCAATAAGAGGGAAGTTTTCGGGAAGTACGATAAGTTGCGCACCCTGGTCATGCGCCTGTTGGCAGAGAGTGCATGCCTGGTCGAGGTTGGCGGCGACGTTTTTCCTGGAGCACATTTGGATGACAGCAGCGCGAATGGATTCGGGCATCAGGCCTCTCCTTCAACAAGAATGGGAGCATAGCAGCTGGTCAGGCAGATGACGTTGAGGGATTTCGAGTTGCATTGGGATAGGGGATATGGTAGCGAAACGGCAAGTTGGTGGGCAGTTGAGCCAGCGGGCCCCCAGAAAGGCTCGCTTTTTTTTTGGGGCTCGCTTGTTTTTGGGACTCTTCTCCCCGCTGGCGTCGGCGTCCACCGCTTTGCACAGGTGAACGATGACCGACATAGTTAGGCTGGAGAAACTGATCGATACAGCCCTTGAGACCTTGGGTTATGCTCTGGTGGAAGTAGAGCATACCAGGGAGGGTGGAGGGCTGGTGCTGAGGGTTTATATCGATCATCCGGCAACGGGGCCGGCCCAACGGGGCACCCCACCGCGCAGAGTCACGCTTGAGGATTGTGGGCGGGTTAGTCGGCACCTGGGGACGGTGTTTGATGTGGAGGACCTGGTTGATACGGCGTATCGACTTGAGGTTTCCTCTCCAGGAGTTTTGAGGCCGCTGAGGAAGGTCCGTGATTTTGAACGCTTTGTCGGTTTTGCCGTCAAGGTGCGAATGAAAGAGCCCATAGCGGGTCAACGAAGCTTCGTTGGTCAGCTGGTGGCTGTCGAAGGCGAGAAAGCCACCATTGATGTGGATGGTGTGCAGCACTCGCTCTCGGTGGCCGGGGTTAAAAAGGCTCGGCTCGACGAAGAGTATTGAGCGCGGGAGTAAGGACACAAGAGGTTGGCGATGCAGGCGAACCTGAACATGGTCATTGACCAGGTCAGCAAAGATAAGGGCATCGAACGCACGGTTTTGATCGAGGCTCTGAAGCAAGCGATCGTAACTGCGGCGAAGAAGTCGTTCGGCCAGGACTACGAGTTCGAGCCGGTCTATAACGATGACACTGGCTCGGTTGACCTGAGCCAGATCGTCAACGTTGTGGGCGTTGTGACGCAGCCCGGGCGTGAAATCTCCATTGAGGATGCACGGAATTACGATCCGGAATCCGAGGAGGGGGATGAGCTGCTCTTCCAGGTCTTCTATCGGCCTGAGGACGCGAAGAAGGCTGCTGAGCAGGACGAGCAACTTGGTGGTGTGCTCGGTCTGAAGACTGCCCGTAAAGGCTTTGGGCGGGTCGCTGCTCAGACAGCCAAGCAAGTGATCATTCAACGTGTTCGGGAAGCCGAGCGCGAGAATATCTACAACGAATACAAAGATCGCAAGGGCGAGCTCATCAACGGGATCATCCGGCGCTTCGAGCGTGGGAACTTGATCATCGATCTTGGTCGGGCCGAAGCGATCTTGCCCGTGCGCGAGCAGGTACCGCGCGAGTCTTATCGCGTGGGTGATCGTGCTGTGGCCTATGTGGTGGAGATCGATCGCGCGGCTCGTGGGCCACAGATCATCCTCTCCCGTACCCACAAGGGGCTGTTGATCAAGCTCTTCGAGAACGAGGTCCCTGAGATTTACGAAGGGATCGTTCGTATCGAATCCGCAGCTCGGGAGCCAGGCGCGCGCGCGAAGATCGCCGTCTCCTCCCGCGACGTTGACGTGGATCCTGTGGGCGCATGCGTTGGCATGAAAGGATCTCGGGTCCAGGCCGTGGTCCAAGAGTTGCGCGGCGAGAAGATCGATATCGTCCCCTACGAGGAAGACCCTGCGCGCTTCGTTTGCAACGCTATCGCACCCGCGGAGGTTTCACGTGTCTTGATCGACGCGGAGAACCACACCATGGAGTTGATCGTCCCGGACGATAAGCTCTCTCTGGCCATTGGAAAAAAGGGCCAGAACGTGCGTCTTGCTTCCCAACTTTCGGGTTGGCGGATAGATATCCACAGTGAGACGAAGGTGCGTGAACTCGAGGAGGCAGCGAAGCGATCGTTGGCTGAGATAGAGGGTGTCTCAATAGATCTTGCGGACACTATCTTCAAGCTTGGTTGGCGGTCTCCTGAGGAGATCGCTGGCACTGCTGCCGAAGAGTTGATGTCTATCCCCGGGCTCGGGGGGGCAGAAGCCGCCGCTGGGATCATCGCCGCCGCCGCCGCCACCGTGGAGACGCTCAAAGAGCGCAACCAACGAGAGCGCGAGCGCTTGAACGTAGAGGGACAGAAGAGCGACGACGAGCGTTGGGCTTCGGTGGAGGGGTTGGACCCCGAAACGGTTGAGCATCTGCGAGTTCATTATGCGACCGTGGTTCAGTTGGGCAAAGAGCACGACATGATGCGCATGGCCGAAGTAGGACAGATCGGGCTGAGCAAAGCGAAGTGGATCCATTGGGCTGTTCGGGTCTACCTTGGCGAACTTGACCCTCGAACTCCTGCTCCAGAGGTCGATGCTGACGAGCCGATTGTCCGTCCAGTGCTTGCCGAGGAGCCGCTGAAGGAGTAGTCGTAGTTGAACGTGGCGCCAGTAAGGACATGCGTTGGATGTGGCAAGCAGCAGCCGAAGGCAACATTGCTTCGATTTATCATGTTCGAGGGCGGGTTGGTTCCCGATCCTCTCGGGCAGGCGTCAGGCCGAGGAGCCTATGTTTGCCCAACACGTGTCTGCATTGACAACGGCATACGCAAGGGAGGCTTTGCGAGGTCGTTTCGAAGTAAGATCGGTAAGAATTCCACGCATCTAGTTAACGCTGTGGTGCGACATGTGAACAAAGCGCGAGAAGAGAGCTGCTCGCTGGTGCGGGAGGCGAAGTTCAGCGACTGGCTGGGCACCCTTCGCGAGAGCAGCAATTAGTACGGCTTGAGGGCCGTAGAGGATTTATCGCCGTCGGAAGTGTGACGGTGTGCGAGAAGGGGCGATGATGCAGGGACGGCAGAGCTTCACCGACGGTGAGGTCCAGCAAAACGAGCGGGTCCGACTCTATGAGGTGGCCAAAGAAATTGGTCTCCCCAATAAGGAACTCGTGGACAGAGTCCGCTCGATGGGCATCGAGGTGAAGAACTACATGAGCACCATCGATCTCGAGCAAGTTGAGCGCCTCAAACGCGCTATCGAGAAAGAGCGGCTCCAGAACCGCGAAGTCAAACGGATCTCCGCGACGGTGGTTCGCCGCCGTTCCAAGGGAGCCCCCAAGGTTCCGGTGGTGGCGAAGCCCGTGGCGGATGATGTCGCTCAGGAGCCCTCAAGTGGTCCTGCGCCAGTCGCTGAGCCAGACGTTGCGTCAGTCTCAGTGCTCGAGGAGCCAGCTCCCCGTGCGGTCGAGAGCGTACCAGAGCCGCCGCCTGTGGCTGAGCTTGTGGCTCTCCCGGAGGAGCAGGCAGTCTCTTCTCCCAGTGGCACGGGCGCTTCTAGCGCGCGCCAGCAGACTGCACCCATTGAGGTTGCAGAAGAGCACGATGCTGGGCCCAGTGTGGAGCCAGCGCCAGCGGTGGCAGAAGTCACCATGCAGGCGACCCCTGTGGAGAGCGTTCAGAAGCCAGTGATCAGCAAGGGTGAAACAGACAAAGAGAAGCCCGTTGAAAAGGCCGAGGAGGAGAAGAAGAAGCCTCCTGTGAACCTCGACGATTTGCCGATTAACTCGCCCCTGCGGCGTAAGGCGCTGCCCAAACGGGAAATCCGTTTCGCGCCAGGCTTCAAGCCACAACAACAGCAGCAACAACAGCAACGCCGGGCAGCAGCACCAAGGCCCGCCACAGCTTCCGAGGCCCAGCCGCTATCTGCTGCTGATGCCTTGAAGATGATGGCACCCGCGCCGGCCCGCAGGCGTGCCCAACAGGTTGTGATCACAGACCTAGACCGCCGGCAAGCTGCCGCTCGTCCGGGGCAGGACCGGCGCTTCAGAGGTGGCCGGCGTAAGAAGAAGCAGGCCGCCAATCGGCGAGGCAAGAAGACAGAGATTACGACGCCCGCTGAGCATAAGAGGGTGATTCGGATGGCGGACACCGCCTCCGTGGGCGATATCGCTCGTCAGATGGGCGCGAAGTCAACCCAGGTCCTCAGTAAGCTTTGGGGCATGGGAATGACCAATGTGATGATCACCCACAGTATTGACGCCGAAACAGCGAGTCTCCTGGCGAACGAATTTGGCTATGAGATCGAGGATGTCTCCTTCAAGGAGGCAAACGTGCTGGTGGAGAGCGTCGACAGTGCTGAGGACTTGGAGGTACGCGCGCCGGTGATTACGGTCATGGGGCACGTTGATCACGGCAAGACCTCCTTGCTCGACGCCATTCGTGGTTCGAAGGTGACCAGCGGCGAGGCGGGGGGCATCACCCAGCACATGGGAGCCTATCGCGTCAAGACTGGGAAGCGGGATGTGGTTTTTCTCGACACCCCTGGTCACGCGGCCTTTACGGCGATGCGTGCGCGTGGAGCACAGGCTACCGACATCGTGGTGCTGGTGGTGGCGGCGGATGATGGCGTTATGCCTCAGACCGTGGAGGCTATTGATCACTCCCGTGACGCTGGTGTACCCATCGTCGTCGCCATCAATAAGATCGACCGTGCAGACGCCAACAGGGACCGCGTCATGAGTGAACTCGGTGAGCGCAAGCTCGTCCCTGAAGCGTGGGGCGGTGACACGCTCTTCGTGCCGGTTTCGGCGATCACCAAAGAGGGCGTTGACGATCTCCTTGAGTCGTTGCTCCTCCAGGCGGATCTGCTTGAACTGAAGGCAAACCCGAAGAAGCCTGCCAAGGGGACGGTGGTAGAGGCGCGCATGGACCGTGCCCGGGGGGCTATGTGTACCATCTTGGTGCAGGACGGCACCTTGCGCGTTGGCGATACTGTGGTTGTGGGCGAGCACCTAGGTAAGGTGCGCGCGATGCTCGATGAAGAGGGGGAGAGCGTCAAGGAGGCGGGGCCAAGTGTGCCCGTGGAGGTCTTGGGGCTTTCGGGTATTCCGGAAGCTGGCGACGCGCTCAACGCGGTTGTTGACGACAAGGCCGCGCGGCAGTTGGCTGAGCATCGGCACGAGCAGAAGCGGAAGAGTGAGATTGGTAGCGTCACCGCGAAGACCTATGAGGATATTCTCGGTGCGTTGCAAAATGGCAATGCATGTGAACTCAAGCTTCTGATCAAATCGGACGTCCAGGGGAGCAGCGAGGCGATTCGTGAGTCGTTGAAGAAGCTCTCGACGGACAAAGTCGAGGTCAATGTGGTCAGCGCTGGTGTTGGTGGGATTCACGAAACCGATATCAACTTGGCCAAGGCTTCTGGAGCGATCATCGTCGGCTTCAACGTGCGTGCTGGAGCCAAGGCGTCGCAGTTGGCCGAACGCGAAGGCGTCGAACTTCGGATCTACGATGTCATCTATGAGCTATTGGATGACACAAAGGACCTGATGCGCGGTCTCTTGCCCAAGGAAAAGAAAGAAAAGTTCATGGGACGCGCGGAAGTTCGTCAGACCTTCATGATTCCAAAGGTTGGTATGGTCGCCGGTTGCGCTGTCCTCGATGGCAAGATTTCGCGAAAGGCCCATGTGCGACTGATTCGCGCCAACGTGAAGATCTTCGACGGGAAGTTTGCCTCGCTGCGACGCTTCAAGGACGATGTTCGTGAGGTGCAGCAGGGTTATGAGTGTGGTATCGGCATCGAGGGTTACAACAAGCTTCAAGAGAATGACATCATAGAGGCTTATGAAGTCGAGGAAGTCACTCCCGACCTCTAGGTCCAAACTGAGGCGTTGTCGTGGTCGTCGGTGTTCTCCGCCTGCAGGTCTATTTTCCCGCTAGCCGCTCGCTCAAAGATAAGCGCCAGGGCGTTCGTCGTATTTGCGATCGCGTGCGCCATAAATTCAATGTGGCCGTCGCTGAGGTTGGTGGGCTTGATACGTGGCAACGTTCGAGCTTGGGTGTTGTGGTGGTGGGGAACGAAAACAGCCACGTACAGTCGATGTTGGACAAGATAGCCGCATTCATCGAGCAACTCTATGTTGGGCAGATCCTCGAACAGGAGCAGGAGCTGCTCCACTACGGAGAGGATGAAGCCCTCAACCCAGGTGCACCTCACGGGATACCTGATCTCGACGGGAGGGGTGTTTGAGCAAATATCTCGAACGGGTCAAGAAACAGATCTCCATGCGGCTCTCGGAGCTCATTCCTGGAGAGATTCGAGATCCGCGGGCCCATCGTGCGGACACGGTCACCGTCATGGCCGTACGGCTCACACCGGACCTGCGCTACGCTCGCGTCTTGGTGTCTATCAAGAGCGATGACGAGACCGTGCAGCGGGAGGCCATGGAGGCTATTGAGCACTCAGCGAGTTTCTTGCGGAAAGCTCTTGGAGAGCGTGTGAGCTTGCGTCGTGTTCCAGAGCTCTCCTTCTTGCTCGATGAGACGTCCAAGAGCGCCGAAAAGATCGAAGAGATCTTACGGGAACTGGCAGCTGAGAGAGGGCCCTCGGGAGAAGAGGACTGACGGGTGGTGCAGACGGAGCTAGCTCGTATCGGCACGCTCATCGCAGGCGCCAAGAGCCTGCTGTTGACGATGCACCCAGAGCCCGATGGGGACGCGCTGGGTTCTGCTGCGGCCCTGGCAGGTGGTCTGTCACGCTTGGGCAAGAGGGTGGAGATCTACTGCCCTGAGGAGATTCCCTCTCGATTCCTCTTCATGATGGACTTGGCGGTGGTCACTACACAGCCGGTTGCCTTGGGCGTCGACGTGACGGTTCTGCTCGATTGCACAGATACTCGGTCGATCTCACGCCTTCAGTGGCCACGGGAACGTTTTGGTGTGGTGGTTGCGTTAGACCACCACGAGACTCTCCATGAGTTTGCGGACCATGTGTATCGAGACCCCAAAGCGGCGGCCGCTGGTTTGGTCGTGTATCGTCTTTGTGAGGCCATGGGCTGGGAGATCGATGCTTTGATGGCGCAGGCCCTCTACTGCGCGATCGTGTCGGATACCGGTTCGTTTCGCTATCAGAACACCTCGGGGGAGGCGCTGCGTGTGGCGGCAGAGTTGGTGGATCGCGGGGTGGACCCATGGCGAGTGTCCTCGAATCTCGCTGAGAGCCGCCCAGCCGCGCACCTTCACCTTCTCGGGCGGGTGCTGCAAACATTGGAGATCTCAGGGGATGGTGCAGTGGCGTTTCTGCGGGTGGACCAGAAGATGTTGGAGGACACGGGGTGTGACGACGATGCCACCGATGGCTTCATCAACTTTGCGCGTGGCATCGAGGGTGTGGAGGTTGCGATGCTGGAGCGGAGCCAAGCCAAGGAGCTCCGCGTTAGCTTGAGGTCGCGTGGGCGAGTGGATGTGGCCGCTTTCGCATCAGGCTTTGGTGGTGGAGGGCATCATAACGCCGCTGGATTCGACACGGCGTTGGCGAGCTCTGCTCTCCGCGAGAGGTTGCTCTACGTCGTTCGTGAAGAATTTGCAGGCGAAAATGGGTAGGCGACGTCGAGGCGCAACACACCCTTCGGGTTTTCTCATCGTCGACAAGCCAGAGGGCTTGTCATCCTTCGATGTCGTGCGGCGCGTAAGAGGTGCCATGGGGGTACGCAAAGTAGGACATGGTGGCACGTTAGATCCTTTCGCTACGGGGGTCCTGCCCATTTGCATCAATGAAGCCACCAAGGTGGTGGAGCTGCTCCTCAATGGGGAGAAGGCCTATTGGGCGAGGGCTGAGTTGGGTGTGCGCACCGACACCTTTGACCTCACAGGGCAAATCCTGGAGCGCAGGGAGGGCAGTGTTGGCGAAGGGGAGCTTCAGGAGGTGCTGGAGCGCTTTCGCGGCGAGATTGAGCAGCGCCCTCCGGCATTTTCCGCGCTGCACGTCAACGGACGGCGGGCCTATGAGCTGGCCCGTGAAGGGCTCACTCCAGAGCTCGCCGTTCGCCGTGTGTGTATCGAGAGCCTTGAGCTTCGGGGGTTTGATTGGCCCTATGTGGAGCTGTTCGTGCGCTGCACTAAGGGCACGTATATCCGCTCCCTGGTGTCAGATATTGGTGATGCCTTGGGATGTGGGGCGGCCGTCGCGGCGCTGAGGCGTGAACAGAGTGGTTGGTTTACGTTGGACCACGCGTGCACTTTGGCAGAGATCGAGGCTGCGGGGAGTGAGCAGCCCTTGGTGCCCTTGGATTCTGCTCTGGGGCACGTACCTGTGGTTGATGTCGACATCGTAGAGGCTCATCAGCTCCTGCAAGGACGAGAACTCAAGGTGTCAATGCTTAGAGGAGATCTCGTTCGCGTTCGATGTGCGGGGGAAGTGGTCGCCATTGGCGCCGTTATAGAGGGCGTACTGCGCTCCCGGAGGGTCATGGGGAGCATTATCGAGCGGTTGGCTGCTGAGGTGGGTGAAGAATAGGTGAAGAGCAGGTGAGCTTTTCACGCTAGTCTGAGCAGCTCTGGTTGACAGACCCTCGTCTTTGCCACACCATCCGCCCGATTAAATGCCACCCTCGGGTGGGTAGCCCGTCGCGCGGAGGGATTCTGCGGGCGTGGAGGAGAGACATGATAGGACCAACGAAAAAGAAAGAAATTATCAACAAATTCGAGAAGCACGCGGGGGACACGGGTTCTCCGGAAGTCCAGATCGCGCTCCTCACAGCACGCATTGTGCATCTCACAGAGCACTTCAAAATCCACGCCAAGGACCACCATTCACGGCGTGGGCTGCTCAAGCTCGTCGGTCGTCGTCGCCGCTTGCTCGACTACCTCAAAACTAAAGAGGTAGAGCGCTATCGTACCGTGATCAAAGAGCTGGGGATTCGTAAGTAGACCTACCATCGACGCGCCAGCCTCGGGTTGGCGCGTCGTAACCTTTTTTGGCAATAACCCTTTGGCAAGAGAACTCGAGGTTATTCTGTAGTTGTCGAGCTGAGCGCCAAGTCCTTCCTTGGGTGCCCGGACGTTGAGCTCGATAACTAACCGCCTCGGTTGCTCTTGGAGGGGTGATGCCGCTTAGCGGGCAGCATCCAGCTGCTCCGTTCAGGAGAAAACCAAGTTATGTTTATTCGTGAAAGTGTCGAAATTGGCGGCAAAGAGCTGTCTATTGAAACCGGCCGTATGGCGAAGCAGGCCGATGGTGCTGTACTCATTCGTTATGGGGACACTGCTGTCCTCGTTACCGCCGTTTCGGACAAAAGCCCACGCGACCTACCCTTCTTGCCGCTTACGGTGGAGTACACCGAGCGCATGTACGCCGCGGGACGCATCCCCGGATCGTATTTCCGCCGCGAGGGGCGACCCTCCGCGTCAGAGGTTATTTGCTGTCGGCTGATCGATCGTCCCATTCGACCCCTCTTTCCCGAGGGCTACCGTTGTGAGACGCAGGTCATTGCCATGGTTGTCTCGTGTGACCGCGAGAATCCACCAGATGTGCTGGCCATCACGGGCGCGTCAGCAGCGCTGCATATCTCCGACGTCGCGTGGGCGGGGCCCCTGGTGGGCATCCGCGTAGGTCGAGTGGATGGCAAGTTCATCGCTTACCCAACTCAGGCTGAGATCGACGCTGGCGACATGAATATCGTGGTCGCAGTGAGCTCCGATGCGTTGGTGATGGTGGAAGGCAAGTGCGGTTTCGTCAGTGAGTCCGATTTGGTAGATGCGCTGGTTTTCGCCCAAGACCAGGCTCGTCCATTGCTCGAACTTCAGGAGAAAATTCGAGCGGCTGTTGGCAAAGAGAAACGTCTCCCACCCGTGATCGAGCGGCATGACGCTCTCCTCGCCAAGGTGCAAGAGGTCAGCAAAGATCGCCTGGTCGCGGCTATCGCCATCCGGGCGAAACACGAACGTTATGCTGCGCTCTCAGAGCTCAAGACGTCCCTCTTGGAAGAGTTCGCTGCGGAATATCCCGATCAGGAGAAGGATATCAAGGGGGCTTTCGACGAGGCCAAGCGCCGCTATGTGCGTGGGATGGTCGCCAACGACGAGATCCGTCTCGATGGTCGTAAGCTCGATGAGATTCGCTCCATCAACTGTGAAGTCGGTGTGCTTCCTCGCACTCATGGCTCGGCGTTGTTCACTCGTGGGGAGACCCAGTGTCTTGCTACAGCCACCTTGGCCACACAACGCAGCGACCAACGCATCGAAACGGTGATGGGGGACTACAACAAGACCTTCATGCTGCACTACAATTTTCCCCCCTTCTCCACGGGAGAAGCGAAGCGCTTTGGCCCTCCCGGTCGGCGCGAAATTGGGCATGGGAACCTGGGGGAGCGCTCCCTCGAGCAGGTACTTCCAGCCTATCCTGACGAGTTCCCCTACGTCCTTCGCGTGGTGGGAGAGGTACTCGAGAGCAACGGCTCTTCCTCCATGGCTACCGTTTGTGGCGGAAGCTTGGCGCTGATGGATGCCGGAGTTCCCGTGAAGGCAGCCGTGGCGGGTATCGCCATGGGCCTGATTTACGAAGACGGCAAATATCGCGTCCTCAGCGATATCCTCGGTGACGAGGATCACATGGGGGATATGGACTTCAAGGTCACCGGATCTCGTGAAGGTATTTCCGCGATTCAGATGGACATCAAGCTTGAGAAGATTCCACGTGAAGTGTTGGCGACAGCCCTCGACCAGGCTCGCGCCGGGCGCTTGCACATCCTGGGCAAGATGGCTGAGACGCTTGAGGTCCCACGGACCGAGCTTTCGCCAAACGCACCACGGATTATCTCCGTCAAGGTGAAGCCTGATCGTATTCGCGACATTATCGGCCCCGGTGGCAAGATGATTCGCGCTATCCAGGACCAGAGCGGGGCCGAGATCAATGTCTCCGATGATGGAACGGTGTCCATCGCTGCGGTGGATGCCGTGGGGGCAAAGAAGGCACAGGACCTCATCGAGGGGCTGACGGCGGAAGCTGAGATCGGTGTCATTTATCGTGGCCGCGTGCGGCGCATCACCGACTTTGGCGCCTTCGTTGAAATCCTGCCATCTACCGATGGTCTGGTGCATATCAGCGAGCTGGACCGTGCGCGAGTCAATAAGGTCCAGGACGTCTGCCAAGAGGGCGAAGAGATGGTGGTGAAGGTGATCAACGTCGACCGAGAGGGGAAGATCCGCCTCAGTCGCAAAGAGGCCTTTGACGCAGACCCCTCTGATATCCGTTCGATGCTTTAGTACGGCGCAAGTCGTGAGTTCCAATGGTCTAGAGACGGTTCGCGGCGCAAGTCGCGAACCCATCTAGTTGCGCGGAAGCACAACGCGCCACTTGTAGAGTGAGGAACATGGCCACGCTGCGGGTAAAACGGTTGCGTAGCTCCGCTGCTCTCCCCGAATATATGACGGCAGGGGCAGCGGGGCTTGACTTGCAGGCTGCGCTTGATGAGCCAATCATCTTGGCTGTGGGTGCCCGGGTTCTCGTGCCCACAGGGATCGCCATCGCGTTGCCCTCAAAGCACGAAGGGCAGGTGCGACCGCGGTCAGGGTTGGCGGTGAAGCAGGGTGTGACAGTGCTCAACGCGCCCGGGACCATCGACGAAGACTACCGCGGTGAAGTCAAGGTGGCCTTGGTCAACCTCGGCAACGCCCCGGTGACCATTGAGACGGGCATGCGTATCGCCCAGTTGGTTGTCGCCCCTGTGGTTCGAGTTGCGGTAGAAGAGACAGACGTGCTTGAAGAAACAACGCGGGGTAGCGGTGGGTTCGGACACACCGGGAAGTAGCGGGATCTGACTTAGGTGAGGTCAGATCCAAACGAACGAGGGGAAAGATGTTGTGCTTTCGCTGTGGCAGCCCCCTAGAGGCAGAGTCGACTGAGTGTGTGAATTGCGGACAACCCCTGAACGGAGAGGGGAGGCCGGATGGACAAGAGGTCGACGCGCTGAAGGAGCAGCTGAGACGTGGATCGCGCGCAGAGGAAGTGGCGGCGAGCTACCAGCTTGGTGAGCGCATTCAGGGCCGCTATGAGGTGATCGATGTCGTGGGGGCGGGACCTTTTGGCACTGTCTACAAGGCCCATGACTCCGAGGTGGACGTCGATGTTGCCGTGAAGGTGATGGCAGGAGAGTACCTGCCGGACGCCGAGGCGCGTGGCGTTTTTGTCGAACGTGTGGGGCAACTGCGACACGTTGTTCACAACAACATCGTTCGCTACTTCGAGGTTGGCAGCGAGGATGACCGTTGCTTCTACGTCACACAATTCCTCGAGGGGCTCTCCCTGCGCAAGATCATGGATCTACGGCGAGAGAAGGGCCAGCGGTTCTCTCTGTCTGAGGTGGAACCCATTGTTGTGCAGATCGCTGATGCCTTCTCGTCGACGAAGACACCTCATGGTGGGTTGAAACCGCAGAACATCATCATCCTCCCCAATTTGCTCAAGGTGACGGATTTGGCGCTTGCGGCTGCGTTGCCCCCTGGACTCTATCTCAAGGCCCTGGACGGGACGGGAGACGCTGAGGCGTATCTTGCGCCAGAGGTGAAGAGCGGGGAGAGCTATGATGGCAGGGCGGATGTCTACTCTCTTGGTGTGATGGTCATCGAGTTGCTCACTGGAAAGCGCTATGAGGGGGGCGAACTGCGGGTCGCCGATCGTGATGAGGATTTTCCTCCTGAGTTGGACCAGCTGCTAGAGCAGGCGGTCGCAGAGGAGCCTGCGGCGCGTTTCAGTGACATGGAGGCGTTCTCCATGACCTTGGCTGCGGTGACCGAGGCCGGGAAGGGGAGTGACGGGAGTGACGGGAGTGACGGGAGTGACGGGAGTGACGGGAGTGACGGGAGTGACGGGAGTGACGGGAGTGAGGAGTTAGCAACAGCAGCAAGAAGTCGCCGAACGTTGCCCTTTGGTTCTGCTGTGGTGTTTAGCGCACAAGATCGTTCAACCCGTCCCTATGGGAAACCGGGCTCAGGGGACGAGCGGGATACCCTGAAGATTAGAGAGGGAAGGGGGCCCGGAGGGCAGGTGGAAGATGAGAAACCCGAGAACCTTCTTCGCGAAGTGCCTGAAGCGCCAAAGGAAGTGACACAGACTCTCGATTTGGAAGATATCGAGTTGGAAGAATCCTCTCTGAACTCGAATAGCGGCTTGGTGGAAGGGACTCAGCAGCTTTCTCTCGATGATGTGGAGTTTGCGAGTGGGACGATGCGGGCGCCCGAGAGCGTCACGAGCGCCCCTGATGTGAGCGCCCCTGATGTGAGCGCCCCTGATGTGAGCGCCCCTGATGTGAGCGCCCCTGATGTGAGCGCCCCTGATGTGAGCGCCCCTGATGTGAGCGCCCC
>JAFCZD010000521.1 GCA_019314525.1 Deltaproteobacteria bacterium | reverse complement strand
TGAGCCAGCGCTGCTCCGGGGGCGTCTGGTCGAGTTGTGCTGCGCGCAGGACGATGAAGGGCTGAGTCCCCAGCGCTGCGCCGTTCACGGCTGCACCTTCAGCCTTGCGGCGGCGACGAGGTCGGCGCCGACGACCTTGGACCGCTGGGCTGCTGCGATCTCGAGGCTCTTGAGCGCCAATCGGTTGATGGCGCGGAGGTTACCTTGCGCTGCTTCGTAGACGGCGTCGTGGGCGGCGGAGTCGAACAGGTCGGTCTTCGCGCCGGCGATAGCGAGACGATGCTCGACGTAGTGGCGTGTCTCTTGTCGACTGAGCAGCCGCAGCGAGGCGTAGTGTGCGATGCGCCGGGCGACGGCCTCGAGGTCGTCGCGGCGCAAGAGCTGGCGCAGTGCGCTCTGACCGGCGAGCACGACGCTGACCACGAGGCGGGAGTCCATCTCGAAGTTGGTCAGGACTCTCAAGATGGCCAGGACGTCGGGGCGGATGTCGTGGGCTTCGTCGAGTAAAATCACGGGCCGCAGACTCTCCTGTTCGAGCAGGCTCTGGCATCGCTGCTGGATGGTCCGAACCAGAGCGCCGTAGTAGCCGGCGGGCTCGGAGCCGAGCGCGACGGCGATCTCGCGGCAGAAGTCTCGCTTGCTCAAGTCGGTGACCTTGACGTAGTGGACCCGGTAGCGGGCCTCGGGCAAGGCGTCGGCCAGGGAGCGCAAGATGCCGCTCTTTCCGGCGCCCGAGGGCCCGATGATCGCGGCGCTGCGGCGCTGGGCGACGGTGTCTTTCAGGTCGGCCAAGACCTCTTCGTAGATGTCGTGCTTCCAGCGGTCACGCACGGCGATCTCCCTGGTCATGGGGATGACGTGTAGTCCGAAGTGGGCGCGCAGGTCGGGGCGCTCCGAGCCATTCTTTTTCCTGGGCATTCAGTCCTCCTCTTCGTTGTCGGGGTAGCCCCCGTCGGGGTCGGTCATTGGCTGAAAGGTCCGCTCAAATGAGAGCGTCGAAGAGCTCTTGGCGGGCACCTGGGTGATCTCGTCGTTCGCGGTTTCGCGACGACTCCGGCCGCTGGTGGCGTTGAATTCGAGGTCAACCGGACAGATGTGCACCAGGCGGCCTTGGTGCTCGACGTAGAGCGCGTCGGTTTCCGGGGTGCGCTCGAGCAGGCGGCGGTAGATGACGATCCACTCGCCCGCGTGACCGCGGGGCACCTCGTAGAGAGTGGAGTCGACCTTGACGACGTGGTCGTTGCTGACCCGTCGCTCGAAATTGACGGTGAAGCACTCTGTGAGCCACTGTTCGCTGGGCGCTGGGCGAAGCGCTCGCTCGCTGCCGCTCCAGCGCTGGTGCGGACTGTCGCCCTCGAGCGCTTCGTGGGGAAGGTGGTTATAGCGCTCGAGGTCGTGGCGCAGCCGCAAGGTCAGCGCGCCGCAGTCGGGGTCGATGTGTGGGGCGCCGTCGTAGGTCCGCAGCTCGCGCTGCTTGACCCCGCGGTTGAAGACCTCGATGGCGCCGTGTCCCTCCGGGTAACGGGGGCGACCTTTGATCGAATGGACGCCGAGGCGGGTCGTGACTCCGACCACGTCGCCGTCCTTGAAGCCCGAGCCGCCGTCCCAGTAGATCAGGTCCATCAGGCCGTAGCGTCGAATGGTCTCATCGAGGAAGCAGAGCACCACTTCGGCCCGCTCGCTGGTGGTGACCCGGACCCCGAGCCCGTAGCGCGTCGCGTCGTCGAGCATGTAGACCGCGGCGCGCTTGGTCCGCCCGACTCCGGCGCGGAAGTGCTTGAAGTCCAGCAGCACCATCTGCATCCGCTCGGGGTAGCGCCACCGCCGGGTGTCGGCGTCACTGGGCTGCTTGCGCCGCCGGGTCTCGAGCCCCATCCGCACCATCGCCCGCCAAGCCGTCGTGCGGTCAACCGTCGAGGCGTCGGCCACGATGTCGTACTGCTCGGCCCGACGCAGCAGCTCGGGGACTGACGCGTCGCGGTCTCGCCCGCGCTCTTGGGCCAGGAAGATCAGCAGCTTCTCGTCGAGCACCGCCGAACCCGCGACCTTGGCTCGTGACGCTGGCGCGAGCCCCTCGAGGCCACTGGTCTTGTAAGCCGCCAGCCAGCGGTAGACCGTCCGCTGGCTCATCCGCCGGTTCGCGCCCTGCTCGTCGTGGTGCTCGTCGCCGGCGACATCGCACACCGCGGCGCCCCTCCCGAAGCCGCGAAGCTCCAGCGCCTTGACCGCCGAGACGATCCGATAGCGAAAGAGTGCTTCGAGACCGAGCAGAAGGAGTATCTCGCGGGACATCACACCTCCGAACGCTGTCCCAAGACGATGTACTCTCCGACCCTCCTCGTCCGTTGCGAACTCGTGGAACCCTCACCAACGGCAGCCAGATGCCGAAGTCCACGAGGCCTTTCGCCCTCAGAACGCTCCGACCTCCCTCACGCCAAAGCGTGCGTCCGACCAGAAGCTGCGGCCACAGTATCCCGTCACGACTCCGGCGCGAAGCAGCCGCCTCAGTACCTCCGCGCCGTCACTTCGGAGGGCATCGAGGACCTTCACCAGGGCGCTTGCGCGACGACGGAACCCTCCACGCTCGAAGGCCTCACGGGCTGCTGCATGGACGTGGAGCCCCACATCGAGCGCCTGTGCCGCCTCCTCGCCAATTCGAGCGTCGCCGGCTAGCCCGAGCAGCAGGCCCAGCCGCTCCAAGCGTCTCCACTGCGTCGACCAGAAGCCGCCATCTGCGCCGATGTCGGACCATCTCTCGTCCCGATCGGCGTCCAACGCCGCCTCGAACATCGTCGCCTCCCACCGCTGGTGCCGAGGCACGAGCCGCTGTCGGCTGTAGGGAATGAAACCGGGCGGGTAGACCGTGAAGGAAAGCCCGTGGACCTCGCACTTGACCACCAGCAGCGGATGTCGAGGTCCGGTCACCCGCTCACGCTCGCCGTGACACCGGACTCGACAGCCCGGCCCACAGGGGGCAGTATTCGGCACGTCCGTCGTCCAGACGCCCGAGGACTCGAGCCGATAGGTCGAGATGATGAAGTCTCGCTTGCGTCCCAAATCGTAACAGCTCATATCTTCTTGATTATGCACGACCAAGACGCCCTCGTGAGAGACTGTGAGGCGCAGTGACACACTGGCCATCAGCGAGGACCACCCGTGGCAAAAATCGGTCGCAATCAACCCTGCCCATGTGGCAGTGGGAATAAGTACAAGAAATGCTGTTTGAGCAAGGAGAAGAGCCCTCCGTCGGCCTCCTCGCCAGCACGCGACGACTTCCATTCGGCCGACGACACCAATGACTCCAGGTCGCCATACGTCCTGGCGAAGAACTTCGAACGATCCGACCTCTTTGCCGAGATGATACGGTCTGAGCCTCGGCGGGCGGGGCTCTTCTGGACACCGAGCCGCGTTGCGGCGCTCGAGACAGATACGATTGTACAACGACTGGCTCGACTCGGTATCGTGACAACCCTCGAAGACTTTGAAATCTTCGCTGAATCTTTCACTTCAGCCTGGTCGGTCTCCAACCTATGGCGCGCCAAGTTCAGCGAGGGCAGGCTGCCTCGCCACGACGACGACTTCCTCGGAATCGCTGCATGTCAGCTCTGGAAGCGGTACTGCCCCAACACCCCCTCTGTCGAGATGCTCGACGACTGGATGCAGGATGGCTACCGCTCCATGATGGGCGGAGATGCCGCGCGCGCTTGCGATCTCTGGAGCGCGGTATGGGACGTCGTGCGGTCACGTCTGAAACCAACGATGCGGACATGTGACCAAGCTTCGTCGGTCTTCGACGGAACTCAATGCCTCTTCAATTGGATTCAGGACTACTGCCTCGAATTGACCAACGCTGCCGTTGCTGCTCCCCGATATGCAACCGACGGTATCCGCCTCTGTGAGCACGTCCTCGGACAGTTTGTGGATGAGAGTCCGCTCTTCCTCCGAGGCTTCTGCACCGATCTCGGGCTCTTCCATTTTCTCGCCGGAAACATAGAAGACGGTCAACGAGTCCTGCTCGGCGTCATCCGCGACAATCCCGACAGGGCGGTCGGCTACGCCCGTCTCGCAGATCTACTCGCCTACGGCCCCCGAAACGGTGATGAGCCAATCGACCCTCAAAGGGCACGAAGAATCCTGGAAGAAGCACTCTCTCGCCCAGTCAAGGACGCAGCAAAGTACGACCTCGAGACCAGACTTCAGGAAATTCGCAACGACTTCGCATAGGCCCTCATCGACAAGCCTCGACGGGAGCTCGACTGACAGACACGGAACGTGCAACAGGTATCCCGTCACACTGTCATTGGGTACGCTACGTAACACCTATCCTCTGACATCGACCCACCACTCGCCAATG
>JAFCZD010001035.1 GCA_019314525.1 Deltaproteobacteria bacterium | reverse complement strand
GCGGACTGTCGGGGTGCGGCACGGCGACCTGTTCCAGGTCGCTTTCCCAGGCGAGGTCTGTTGCGGCATCGGGGCTGCCTCCGTCAACTCCCTGGGCATCCTCGGTTCCATCTGTCAAAGGAAGGCCTTGGTCGGCATCTTGGCAGGTCCCCCCCGGGGCGACGCAGAGGGAGTTGCCGGCGCAGCAGCGCCACCCAGCAGCGCAGGGGCAGGCGAGCTCAGGCTTCACCTCGTCTCGGGTGCAGCCCGAGACAAGTGCCATGTACAGCGCCGCCATCCATACCGATTTACTAGTTACCATCCCAGTCCCCTTTGCCCTTTGCGCTTGGTCAGCGTTAGCTCGTCTTGACTGCTGTTTAGCCCAAGAGAGTGAGGGTCGCAAATCTGGCAAGGCGACGGCTGTGAGGGTCGCAAATCTGGCAAGGCGACGGCTGAGCTGGGGGAGGTTCGAGCGGTTGAGCGTGGGCGAGTCGAACGCTAGCGTGCGTGGGTTAGAAAGAGCACATCGACGAGCGCGCCCGTGCGTCCGTCGGCTCGGTGAAAGAGGGCGCGCAAGCCGAGATCGTTGCCGTGGTGGTCGTGGCGACCCACTTCGTGGTGGCTAGACAGTTCCAGCGCCACGATGCCGAACGCCTTCAGGGGGTGCAGTTCGCCCTCTTGGGAGACGCCGTCCCCGTTGGTGTCCGTCCACGCCTGGAGCTGCTCGAAGAGCAGGTCGCCGGCTTCCACGAGGCCGTTGTCGTTGCCGCCTTGAGTGCTCGCGTCGAGGCGGGCCAGCGCTGCGAAGCCGTTGGCTGCGTTGTGTTCGCCAAAGAGCTCGGAGCCATCGTCGATGGATCCATTTCCATTGCGATCGAAGACCAAGAGCGCGTCATCGCCTTGGACCCACGCTGTGCGGGCGACGCCAGGTGTGATGGCAAAGGAGACGCCAGCTTCAAGAGATGTGGGCGCGATCCCGTCACCCGCGGTATCGAGCACCAAGGGTGACCCTAGGCACATGAAGCCATCGGTCCCGATGATTTGACTGTTCAACCACCGGTTCGCTTCTTGGTGCACTTGCCATAAGGCGATCGCATAAGCTTTGTCGCCACACTCCTTCACCGCGGCGCAGGTCGCCTTGAGCACACGGTTTGTCATGCGCGCACAGCGGCAGGCGGAGAACATGCCATCGTAACAATAGCAACGCCCCTGGGCCTCCGCGTTGGGATCGCAGCTGTTGAGCAAGTCTCCGATCACGGGGAGGGAGTCGGTTAGCAGGCCCGACGCGCAGATGTCGAAGGTCCCGAAGACAGGTATGCCTGTGGATGTGGCGAGCTGAGCCTCGAAGTCAGAAGAGAATCCCTCGGTGTCCAAGAGCTGGTTGAACTCATTGAGGTAGCGCTGGTGTGCGCCGGCGGGATCGCAGGGGTCGTTCACGCTGCGGGTGTCTTCAGCCGAGGCTACGCCGCTTACGTCGTCGGAGGTGGAACCATTGCCTTCAGGTGCAGACGCGCTGGTGTCGTCGGCCGGGAGTGGAGCAGAGCCGCTCACCACATCATCGGTACCTTGGGGTACCTTGGGGGAGAGAGGGGATCCCTTCAAGGCAGCGCTCGAAGATCACGGCGCCAAAGGCGTCCTGGCAGATCACGCAGGCTCGTGCCTTGTCAAAGGCGCAGGCGAAGGGCAAGCCTTCGATGACGCTACCGACGGCGAAGCTCCCCTCAACCTTGTTGCAGATGCCGTTGATGGTGGCGTTGGCGTGGATGGCCACGTCAAGGCTCTCGCAGCCCGCAGGGTTGGGGTAGGCCATGCAGTCTTCGCCTTGGACACAGTCGCTGAAGCGCAGTGCGCCCAAGTCGTCTGTGTTCAGGGTGTAACGAGCGATCGCCGCTGATTCACCTCCATCGATTTGTCCCGTTCCACAAGCGCCGATGAGCAGCAGGGTTGGCAGCCAGAGCCCATATCTTCTGAAAACCTTATTCATGATCCACACACTCCTTTTGGCTTTTGTTCGACACATGATCCGATTTCACGGTGGACAACAGCAGGAGTCGTGCCAGCCCTATCTTCGCGAGAACGCGTCCGATTGTTTGGGCAGGGTGGCACGAAAGTGCCACTAGGAATATCTATAAAACCAGCAAGTTGCGCGGCGGGAACTGAGCACGGACTGGGGGTTTGCCCCCCACTTTGCGTGTGTCAGGGCTGGAACAACGGCGGTTGAACAATGGCGCCACAGAAGCTACTCTTACGGGTAAGAGTAAGACGCTTAGGAGCCACGATGCGTATCACATCCAAGGGGCAGGTCACCATCCCCCAAGAAATCCGCGATGAAATGGGGTTGCTCCCAAATACAGAAGTCGAGTTCATCGTGGAGGGAAACACTGTGCGCATCGTGAAGATTTCTGCTCAGAAGGGGGAAAGCCGAGGACATCGGGCGCTTCGACAACTTCGCGGCCGGGCTCGCGTCACCATGAGCACCGAGGAGATTATGGAACTCACCCGGGGAGACACATGACATCCGTGCTGGTGGACTCCAATGTGATCTTGGACATCGCAACACAAGACTCCAGATGGGAGCGATGGTCATCTGAGCAACTCGAAACCCTGGCCAACGAAGCGGTGCTGGTGATCAACCCCATCGTTTACGCAGAAGTGTCTATCGGCTTCACCCACATTGAAG
>JAFCZD010000520.1 GCA_019314525.1 Deltaproteobacteria bacterium | reverse complement strand
AACGCGGCCGGGTTATAAAGTGCGATGGATCCCATCACGGCTACCAAAAAACTTAGACGTCTCATCATGTGTTGTGTCCTCCGCCCGGGAACTAGTGCAACGGCTGCGCCAAAGAGGTTCCAAGGGATAGCAGTGCGCTAAGTACCGGGAACTACGAAGGTCGGAGTGTGTAGACTCTAGACGACACACGTGTAGACTGCACACCACAGAACCACACCTGCACACAGTGGCCTGCGGTTTTTCCCGTCACGCCCATTCCCATCAGCCCGTGTTATGCTCGCCCCATACTTACAGGAGGCGAAACCATGCGATCACTCATCGCGCTCATGTTGCTCGTGTGCTGGCCCACCTCTTCACTCTGGGCTGCTTGCCCTCCCGGAACAGAGTTCTGCAAAGAAGATGGAGGAACCGCTGACGCTCAACTCCCCACGGGGGGAGGAGCTCACGGTTGCTGGGACGCGAACTTGGAGCTGGACACCTGCAACACGTCCCCTCCCGCTCAGTGCCCTCCTGAGCCAAGCCCCACCTTTCAGTTCATCGATGACCTTGATGGCACGAATGATGGCCAACTGATGGTGCTCAACCCTAGCCTGCAGGCCAGCTGCGGCACGCTGCGCGTCACCAAGACAGGCTACTATCGCATCTACGACATCGAGCTCTCTGAGAGCTGTGACACGCAGTTAGATGAGACGGGCTACATTACGATCCACAACAGCTGCAACAACGAGGGCTGGGCAGCCGAGGCCAACGTGGGCCAGCGCTTCTTGGTGCTCGACTCCGACAATACACCGCAGTGTACGGGTGACGACGAATGTGCCGCCGATCAGGTTTGCCGCGACGGAACCAACGGCGGCACCTGCTGCGTCCCCGCCGCCCCAACCTTTTTGGGCACCTTCCTCCTTGTCGCGGACGAGGACAACAAGCTCTGCCTCCACCATTGGTGCCCTGAGTGGAAGACTGCCAACGAGGGTGGTGACGACCTCGGCTTCGTCACAGCTGGCTGTGATGGCATCAACTCGATTCACTTCCGTGTTGGAGAAAAAGCCATCGCCTGTGAAGAGGACACCATGCTCTATGCTTGCACCTTTGGCTGCCAAGCCAGCCAGTGCCTGCCGGACCCCTGCGACACCATGAACTGCCCCAAGTATTGCAAAGATGGGCAATGCCTCGATGACGACCCCTGCGCAGCTCTCAACTGCGCCTTTGGCTGCAAGAATGGCCGCTGCCTTCAGGCAACCACCACACCTGGCGTGGACGCCGATGGTGATGGCTACCCCCATGCTGCAGATTGCGACGATGAAACCCCCCTGATCAACCCAGGAGCCAACGAGGTCTGTGGCAACCAACGCGACGACGACTGCGATGGCCAGGTGGATGAGAGCGACTGCAGCGGAGCCAAGGGTTTAGACGGTGGGTCGGGCGCAGCAGATTCTGGTTCAGGCCCCGGCACCGCCACAGACGATGGATGCAGCTGCCGCGTCGGTCCTGCCAGCGGTACACCCCTGCTGCTGCTCCTCTTGGCGCTCTTTTGGCATCGCCGGCGACGCCGTTGAGCACGCGCCCTAGACGTGCTAGATGACGTCGGCGGAAATGATGAGCCGTTCAGGACCCATGCCAAAATCTGTGAGCGAGTCATTGCTCCAGCTGGGCCTGAGGGCGGGTTGAGACGACTTAAAGGAGCGACTGATGGCCATAGAACGTACCCTGGCGATGATCAAACCCGATGCAGTGGAAAAAAACGCCATCGGCGGCATTATCAAGATGATGGAAGACAGCGGGCTCAAGGTGGTGGTAGCGAAAATGCGACGCCTCACCCCTAAGCAGGCTGAGGGGTTCTATGGTGTGCATCGCGAACGCCCCTTCTTCTCCGACCTCTGTGGATTCATGACCTCAGGCCCCATCATGGCTCTCGTCCTCGAGGGCGAAGACGCCATCGCGACATACCGTGGGCTCATGGGCCCCACAGACTCCGCGAAGGCCCCAAAAGACACCATCCGTGGCGTCTATGGCTCGAGTATCGAGCGCAACGCCGTACATGGATCCGACGCCACGGACACTGCAGCATTCGAGATTTCCTACCATTTCAGCGAAGCCGAGCTCAACGGCCTGCTCGCGTAAACCACATCTACACGCCCCACCGGAGGCCGTGATGTCAGCTCCACGCGATCTACGCAGCCTCAACCTCGACGAACTCTCACGGCTGATGACCAAGCTCGAAGAACCGTCTTATCGGGCGGAGCAGGTTTTTCGTTGGGTCCATCGCTCCTGCGTCACATCCGTCGACATGATGACCAACCTGCCCAAGGAGTTGCACCAGAAGCTCGCCTACGAGACGACCATCGATGCGCTAGAGATCGATAAACACCAGCGCTCCAAGGATGGGACACAGAAGCTGCGACTGCGCTGCCAGGACGGTGCGCTGATCGAGTCCGTGCTGATCCCTCGTGATGACAAGCTCACGCTCTGCATGAGCTCCCAAGTGGGATGCGCCCTTGGTTGCACCTTCTGTGCTACGGCGACAATTGGTATCAAGCGCAGCCTGACCGTGGGAGAAATCGTCGGTCAGGTCTATGCCGCCCATCAGATGCTGGCTGAGAGCGAGGTCGAGGGCAAGGCCGGCAACGCCCCCCGCGTCACCAATCTGGTGTTCATGGGCATGGGCGAGCCCATGGCAAACCTCGACAGGGTCGTCACCGCCGCCCGGATCCTTTGCCATGATCAAGGCCAAGATTTTTCGCCGCGCCGAATCACCGTTTCCACGGTGGGCATGATCAAGGGGATCGAACGACTGGGTAAGCTGATGCCCCAGCTAGGCTTGGCGGTCTCCCTGCACGCCACCACTGACGCTGTGCGCGACCGCCTGATCCCCATTAACCAACGCTGGCCATTGGAGAGCCTGCTCAAAACTCTCCGGGAGTTCCCGCTTCCCCGCCGCCGGCGCATCACCTTCGAATACATGCTCCTCGCAGGGATCAACGACACCACGGCTGATGCGAAGCGCCTACCTGCACTTCTCAACAAGATCCCCTGCAAGATCAATCTGCTCGCCTATAACCCCTCACGCGACGATCAGCCAGACTACCAGCGACCAAGCGATGACGTCGTCGAGGAATTCGCCGAGCGTTTGCGAGCCAAAGGGCTCACCGTCACCGTGCGTCAGAGCCGTGGCCTTGATATCGACGCTGCCTGCGGGCAGCTCGCCTTGCAAGCAGATCCCAACGCGCCAAAACCCAAGCGCCACAAGAAGTAGAACTAAGCCCTTGAATCAATACTGTTAAGCTGGAATGATCAGCTACCGGCGGGTAAAGAGAAGAACAAACTGTTTCTTTGACAGTGGCGGGCGAGCGAGGCGAAAGGGGAGTATGAAGACGTTCCAACCGGAAGACTTTGGCCGCTACCGGCTGGAGCGCCGTATCGCCATTGGCGGCATGGCGGAGATTTTCGCCGCCAAAGTCTTTGGCGCCATGGGCTTTCAGAAGTCTGTGGTGCTCAAGCGGATCCTGCCGCAATTCGCAGAGGACTCCGAATTCCTCCGGATGTTCATCACCGAAGCGAAGCTCGTCTGCCACCTAGAACACCCTAATATCGTTCAAGTTTACGAGCTAGGCGAAGTCGATGGCCAATACTACATGGCCATGGAACATGTGCACGGAATTGACGCCCGACAACTCTGGCGCACCCTGGCCAAACGCAAACAACGGCTGCCAGGGGCCTTGGCGCTCTTCATCGTCGCTGAGTTCGTCAAAGGTCTGGATTATGCCCATCGAGCGGTGGGCGCGGACAGCGAACTCCTTGGCGTGGTCCACCGTGATGTCTCCCCCTCCAATATCTTGCTCTCCTTTCGCGGTGACGTGAAGATTGGCGACTTTGGCATCGCCCTCGTGCAGCAGGAGTCCACAACTCAAGCAGGCGTGCTCAAGGGGAAATATGGCTATATGTCCCCAGAGCAGGTCGCTGGGCTCAACGTCGACCACCGCTCAGATATTTTCGCCGCTGGCATCGTCCTCGCAGAGCTGATCCTCGGCCGCCGCCTCTTTCTCGGGCGCAGCGACTTCGAGACCCTCGATAAGGTGATGAACGTTCGTCTCGATGTGCTGGAAAAACACGAGAGCGCCCTGCCCCTGGAGTTGGTGGCGATCATCCATCGGGCGCTCCAGCGCAACCCCGTGGACCGCTATCAATCAGCCCGGGAAATGCAGGACGAGATTGCGGACTTTCTCCATCACACACCCGACCGCATCACCAACGAGACCCTCGCTGCCTTCGTAGCCCAACATGTGGCGCCCTTTGTTACACCCTCGCTGCCTTCGTAGCCCAACATGTGGCGCCCTTTGTTACCGAGCGCGATGGGTCGAGCACCTACACGGGACCAGATGCTGTCGAGTCGGGCATAGGATCGCCCCGCCACCCCACGTCATCTCCGGTCCTCCCCGGACCCGTCACCCCGAACTTCCAGCACGAGAGGATTACCCGCGAAATCGACGTCCCGGTAATCGAGGACGATATCCCTCCGACCATCGAGGAGTCGATGATCGCTGGCGAAGTCCCCATGGGCCACAAGGCTGCTCCCAGCGCTGCTCCTGACTCTTCTCCGGAAGCCTCAGTGGTGCCCAGTGACGAAGTGGCAGTGGATCGCTCGGAGCATGGTGTGGCCTTCGAGTTCGAGGCCTATCCTGGCGCGGAGCTCGCCATCGCTACCCCCAGCTCTGACGCTGGAGAGCCGGCCGCCTT
>JAFCZD010000519.1 GCA_019314525.1 Deltaproteobacteria bacterium | reverse complement strand
CTCTGGGGTGTAGTCGACGACACAGACGAAGAAGATTAGGATCTAACCAATGGCTCTTCCTTCCCCAGCAGCAACAACCGGCACCACTAATTTTGATGCCGCGATGAAACAAATTTACCGTCCGAGTAACGTCAAGAAATTGACTTACGAGGACCGCCCACTGCTCGCCCTCTTGCCGAAGTTCGAGGGTTTCGGTGGCCGTAACATGCCCGTCGTGGTCAAGTGGGGACACCCGCAAGGGCGTTCGATCACTTTCGCGACAGCACAAGCAAACGGCTCTCAGGTGATGGCCGACGATTTCTTGCTCACTCGTGTAAGTGATTATTCCATCAACTACATTGAAGCGGAAGTTCTTGAAGCGAGCCGTGGCGACACGCACGCATTCTTGAACGCCCTCTCCGAAGTTATTGATGGTACGCTGGCAGCTCTCGCGGATTCCATCGAGACCAAGCTGTTCCGGCAAGGCACTGGTACGATGGCGACTCTCGGTGCTGACGCGACTGCGGCTAACCCGATGGTGCTCACCCTGACGTATAAGGACGAGGTTACCCTCTTCGAATACAACATGGAGTTGGTAGCTTGTGCTACTGACGGTGGAACCGCCTTGGCGATTTACACCGCCGCCGCTACACACGTTACTGTTGCTGGTGTTGATCGTTCCGGCACTACTGAGCAAATCACTACGGATGGTGACACTTCAGGTGAAACGGCTCTGTGGGTTTCTGGGAGTTACATCGCTTGCCAGGGTGACTTGGCGGCTGCCGCAGGTACTCAGAAGGCAATCTCGGGCTTGATGTCCTGGGTTCCGGATGACGCTCCTGCCGCAACAGCGTTTTATGGTGTTGACCGGACGAGCGATACTCGTCTTGGCGGGCTCCGTCACGACGCCAGTGGTGGCGGCAAGCTTGAAGAGCATTTCATCAAGGCGCAGTCCATTGCGGCAATGCACGGCGGGAAGCCGGACATTCTCGCGATGCACCACGCCCAGATGCGGCGCCTCAACATCGAGTTGGGTGCCAAGAAGGTCTACGCCGATGTCATGGGCCGGGACAAGAAGGGGCCGATGGCCACCGTCTCGTTCCGCTCTGTTGTCATCGAGGGTGACTACAAGCCCATCAACGTGGTGGCGATGAATAAGTGCCAAGCTGTGAAGGCGTGGCTCTTGACCATCGAGGATTGGTTGTTCGCGACTCTCGGGCCAGCGACGAAGATCATAATTGACGATGGTTTGCGTATGTTGCGCATGGCCGACCAAGACGCTTTTGAGATTCGCACCCGCTTCCGGGGGAACCTCTGCACCAAGTCTCCTGGCCGCAACGTCAACATCACACTGCCGGCCCCGGCGTAAGGAAGTAGCCATGGAAGGCTTGAATAAAATCTACGGAAGGGGCTTGGACTACGTTGTAGTCCCCGGCTCTTTCCGGCCAGATGGCGTCACGGGCATTGCTGCCAATTCCACGAAGGGCCAAGGTTTCTCGGTGGCTCGTTCTGGTGTCGGTCTCTACACCGTGACTTTCGACGAGAAGTGGCCCGCCAAGGTCACTTCAACCAAGGGCCCTGGGCTTATTGCAATTGTCGCTGGTATGCGCACGATCAGTTCTGCCGCTTTGGCAAATGCTGGTGTCGTAGACCAAGCAAACAAGACAGCCCAAATCCGGGTCTACCAAAACTTCTCGGGCGGCGCTGCGCAGAAGGGGATTATTCCTCTTCCGCTCGGGGCTTTCCAAGAGCAAGACGGTACAGCTTTGGCTGATGTTGGAGCCGGGCCGACTCCAGGTTGGAGTGCGGGCGATGAGTCGGGTGGAATTGCATGGCAAGACCACGCAAACCCGGATCCAATCTCCACCCAATTTATGTGGCCCGCCGATACGGACACAAGCGTTGATGCTGTGCTTCATGTCGTCGCCGCAAAAGTCGGGGCTACAGTGGGTGACGCTGTTGTGTGGGTTGCTGAAGCTTTCAACAATGTGGTCGGCGCTCTGTATGATGCAGACGCGGATTACGGTGGTGAGTCTTCGGCGATGACGGGTGACGCGGCAACAAAGACAGTGCAAGAGGAAACTCTGACTCTGCTTGCGGCGGCTTTGCCTGCAACATTCCCGGCGATCACAACTCTGACACTCCAGCCCAAGGACGGTCTTCTTGGCACAGATGATGTCATTCTGCTGGGCGCTTGGATTGAATACACCAAGATTGCCGGTGTCGATCTCACAGATGACCCAGACAACGAAGTCAACTTCGTGGCATTCATTCAAGACTGCATCGTAGCAGCCTAAGGAGATTTTCCAGTGGACCAAGGAATGACAAAAACTATCCTTGCGAAGCTCGCGGACAAGAAGGGCGGCACCAGTGATGGTGCTGCTCCTTCGCGTCTCGGAAGCGCAGCAAGTGCCGCCTACAAAGCGATGAAGGCGGGAGACGAAACGGCCTTTTCTAAAGCGTTCAGCGCTGCGATGAAGATCGCCGTAGCAGAGAGCAAATAGCATGACGACTGTGACGAATATGTGGGACCAAGCTAAAGACCTCGCCGATATGACAGGGAGCGGTTTTCCCGTCGAGGCACGAGGGATCAATTACGCAAACACGGCCCTGCGTATTCTCCACGTCGCTCTGGCTAACGCACACAATGGAGACTACTTTCGGAGCGAAGACACGATTACTATTGTGGCGGACACAGAAGAGTATGCTCTGCCCGCCGATTTCATGCGCTCCATCAAGATGGTCTTTGAGCCCGCGAACGGCAATCGCCGCTACCCTGTTAAGAAATTCAATCTTGAAGAGATGAGCGGGATGCGTAAGGCCCCCCTCACAGCGGGCACCATTATACACTGGTACGCCCCGACCCCCACTGTGTTCACATTAGTGGCGGATACTCTCGCGGCCATTTACCCGGTAGGCAGTTCGGACTTCATCGCCTACCACATGGCTATTCAGCTCCTCAACCGCGAAGAGAGTTTCGAGCAGGCTCAACTACTCTCGCGCGAGCGCGACCTCGTAATGCGCTCCATCATGGATATCATCGAGCCCCGCGACGAGCAGCCTGAAGAGGTTGTTGATGTCTATGGCCGCTGGACGGCTAACCATCGTCGCTGCGCCGTTGAAGACCAAAGCTACCTCTACCGCATCATGGGCGGCTACGTGTATCTCAGCGAAGTGACTTGGAGAGCTTGATGGCTGAAAACACACTCACACCATTTAAGCGCGCAGACGGCGAGGACGTTGAAGAGCGCCTGCGCCTCCTCCAAGAGAATCTTGAGCGCTGCCT
The DNA here is from genome assembly GCA_019314525.1 of Deltaproteobacteria bacterium. Lineage (GTDB taxonomy): Bacteria > Myxococcota_A > Polyangia > JAFCZD01. Next base: position 1,105 of record JAFCZD010000519.1, on the reverse strand, counting down.
GCAATTCATTGACCAGTGCCCGATTATTGACGGGCGGCTGATTGAGGACGTGGAGATTCTGGCCGCCACAACCACTATTAAGCACGGCCTTGGCCGCACACCACGCGGGTGGGTAGTAGTTGGAAAGCTCCCCACTTTTCACGTCATCGTAGAGCTTTCTCGTTCAAGTACTACGCTGGTCTTAGACGTTAACGCCGCTGTCAGCGTCACTGTCGATTTGTGGGTGTTCTGAAATGGGCGAGACTGACCTAGACCTCCCCTTCGTTCGGGGTATTGACCAGAGCATCGCCGAAGAGGTGCTGCCCGCAGATCAACGGTTGAGCCAGCTCCAAGATGGAGAATTCTCAAAGTTAGGGGAGATTACCCACGCCCACGCTTTTAGTCGGGCCACTCTTCTCGCTAACGTGAAGCGCTTGGTGCCTTATAGTGGTGGGTATTTAGCTTTTGACGGCTCAAGTGTTTACGCTGTCCGCGCCGCCAGTCTCGCCGTAGATAACCTGAAGCAGCACAATACAATGCGTGTGAAAGTGACGCCTGTAAAAGGCGCGGAAAGCCCTGACAGTGCTTACAACCTGCACACCTCTTTCCGCGAACAAGCTGAATACAGAGTTGTGGTGCGGGAGTGCCACGTCACTGTCTTCTACACCGCCACAGGCATAGCTCTCCAATCTTTTCAGCTAAATAATACTGTGGACACCCCTTGTTATGTTCTCTCTTTCGCGGGGCCTGACAGGATCGGGATCGTCTACACTAACGCCGGTAACATTATTCTACGTTTGTTGTCCATAACCAACCCTACAGACCCGGGCTCAGATACAACGCTGGCGACAAACCGCGACCCCACGTACACCAAGAATTTCCACGCTCGTGAGATGAACAGTAGCACGAGGTTCGTGCTTTCGTGGGGCAATGCGGCGGGTGACAGTAACACACAGTCGTTCGCTTATGACGGCACTGTTGGTAGTGCGGTTTCCAGTTACACTCCGCCCGCGCCGGCAAGAACTGTGGGGATGGTGATTGAAGACAAGAGCACTGAGGATTATGCGTACATAGCTCTTACTTATGTCTCTGGGGCTAGTAGCTACGCCGCTTTTCTTATTATTGG
>JAFCZD010001034.1 GCA_019314525.1 Deltaproteobacteria bacterium | reverse complement strand
TGAGCCTTCTTGCAGGCCCGAAACACGGTGACGATGCGGTCGCCGTTCTGTCCAGCACACCAAACCAGCGGCATGCCCGTGGTCTGTCGGAAACTCGCGACAAACCTCGCCTCCAGTTCATGCTCTGTGGGGAAGCCCAACTCCGTGTCGGCCCGCCCGACTGTCGTGCCCTCCATCAAGAGCACGTCGACATCCTTTGGAGGATCACGAACGAGTTGGTCGAAGAGCTTGGATTTTCTGCCATGGGCGCGTAGGTCACCCGTGTAGAAGAGGCGCTTACCATCAGCCTCCACCAACACCGCGTAGGCGTCATAACCAGAGTGATCGACAAGGTAGGGAGTGACCCTAAAGGGCCCGAGAACCATCGGCTGCCGGTGCTTCAGGTGAGTCGTGTTTTCGAGGATGACTCCCGCTGGTGAAAGCTGTGCCGCGGCGGCCAGGATGCCTTCGGCTGCCTTCCCGATGAGAAATGGCGTCTCCTTGGGCAGCTTGTCGGCCAGACCGTAATGGTCTTGGTGGGGGTGCGAGATGATGATGCCCAGCAGGGATGGGTCAGGCGCGTGAAATCCCCTGATGTGAGGGAGGGCAACGTCCTTGGTCTGGGCATTGAGGGGCAGACCCACGTCGAGCACGATACGCTTCCCCTGAGACTCGAGCTCGATGCAGGTACCACCAATCTCTTGGGTGCCCCTATGGATGACACTCAGGTGCCGACTAGAAATCCGTCCATCAAGCTCGCCCCACCAGTAACGATGACGCCAGTCAGTCGAGCGTGGTGCGCATGCTGCAAGCGTTGCGCCTGTACGAATGATGGCCTCGCGTTGGTCCCCGGCACTCGCGGTTCCGCCCCTTGGGTGCGGAACCGGACACGTTTGTGTGAGTAATGGTCTTCTCCGGGCATGCGGAAAGACCAACGTGAACTCAATAGGTTAGGGAGGCAATAGCGCATCTCTGCATCCGCGGTTCCGAACCCTCGGTTCGGAACCGGACACGTCATGGGTGATCCTCGCCACCCACAACGCCAACCTCGTGGTCAACGGCGACGCCGAGCAGGTGATCGCCCTCGAAGCCATCGCGCGCCGTGGGCGCATCGCCTAGGCCGGCGCCATCGAGCAGCCCCGTATGTGACAGCACGATATCTCTCTGTTGTGTGCCGCAATTGTTCACTTCATATAATTAATAAAACGATGATCTGCTCTCTTGTTGCCACAGGACGTTTGAAGCCAACACTCGTTTTTTCTATTACTGCCAACCCCATAAATGACTTCTTTTGCGCCTTTGCGGTCTGCTAACTCCAAGCATTGCTTGAGGGAGTGCTTTTTGCCAAAATTACATCCGGAATTATTACAACTGGCCTCATTTTTCCACTGCCTTGGATAACGGGCTCTGCCATAACATGCAAAGTGTCCTTGCTTTTTATAACCAACCGATTGAGCACCTGACTTGTTATTCGGTCGTGATGGCGTGGAAGACATCATGCCATTGGACTTTTCCAGGTGCCCAATCAGCCCATACTTGGGATCATACAATCGACCTTTTCCGTCAAATACACAGGGGAATCCCCAAAGAGAAATTAGATTGTCAGCTGGATTAGCATTTGAATATTTCCCACTGACAATTTTCCGTGCTCCCTGGTTGAACCCCTTGCAGGTGTAACTATTGTTTTTAAAGTAGACAGAATATGTCTCTCCACCCTTGAGATTTCCCATGGGATCCGTTCTCCAATTGCCGGTATAGACGGAATCGTCAAATTTGTTATGGGTAAGATCAAGCACCACCTTAAACGGCTTCCAGCAGCAAAAACTCAGCATCAATGTAATAACAGACATACAATATTGCTTTTTCAATTGCTTCTCCTTGGTAGACATTACTAATAATGAAATGCCGGTTCAATTATTTATCCGGGTGATATTGTCGCAACCGATGCTTCTTTAGAGGATAAGCAAAACAAGCCTGGGTTTGTAGTCTCGAGCCATGTATCCCCGCAGAGATATCAGGCAATCGAGGCGCACAACGGAAGCACGATGGACTAATTGCTCGGTTTTGCAACAGAAAAGCCGAAAGCAAGGCAAACGAGGGCCTTGGCCGCGCGTGGGGAGGGCCACGGGGTTGCGGACCATGTGCAAGCGCACGGGGATCGGTAGCGATGCCCACCGCAGTCGCGACAGCGTACGCGAGTGCCCATCAGCAGCCTCAACGACATATTCGACCACTCCGAGACGCTGCGCGCGACGGCTCAGCGATATCTGGAGTAATCCTCGTCGCCGTTGACTCCGATGAGATGTGGGTCTGACCTGTGAGACTCCCCTTGGCGCCGCTGATATTCTGCTGGTCGAGCAAAAGTTCCACGGCCCACCCAAGATCGAGAGGGTCCCCCACGGGGCGTGGCGCGCTTTGGTCGTCGATGTGAACGCCCTCGCGAGCAAGCTGCTCTCTCAGGGTTGCGATGGCCTCTTCGCAGTCGAGGGCGGGTGGCGAGGATGGGAGCTTTGTGCCATCAGGCGCTGTGAAGACGACGGATCCGTCATCGTCACGGCGCATCTGAAAACCTCCCTCGTGAAGAAGATGATGATGGAACGAACAGACACAGCTGAGATTGGTAAGGCTGGTAGCCCCACCGTCTGCCCAGTGCTCGATATGGTGTGCCTCCAAATAGCGCTGATGGGTGCATCCAGGAAAGCAACACCCTCCATCTCGAGCCTCTATCGCTCGCCGCTGCTGGGTTGTGGGCAGTCGTCGCTTTGCTGCGTTAGCGCTCATCACGCTGATGTCGCAACAAAGCCGCCGCGCGGTCT
>JAFCZD010000110.1 GCA_019314525.1 Deltaproteobacteria bacterium | reverse complement strand
GGTGGTGCCCAGTGACGAAGTGGCGGTGGATCGCTCGGAGCATGGTGTGGCCTTCGAGTTCGAGGCCTATCCTGGCGCGGAGCTCGCCATCGCTACCCCCAGCTCTGACGCTGGAGAGCCGGCCGCCTTCGACGCTTCTGAGGCCCTCTTTGCTGAAGCACCGGTGCCCGAAGCTCCAGTGGATGCCCCCTCCGCGGACGCCTCGACGAAGCTCGAGGAGTCCAAGGCGCATCTCCCCCTCTGGGACAATGTGATCGATCCTGAATACCAATTTGGGGCGGTCCCAGAGCTGGAACTCGAACTTGATGACCAGCTGGAACTGGACATCGATCACGGCGCGCTCACCCCTGAGAGTGGCACAGAGTTAGAGCTCGATAGCGGCCTCGAGGTGAACGCCGCACACCACATCCGCCCCCCAGCGGAAGACCTCATCGACCAGGCCATCGTCAGCGCCCAACTCCCAGTCCCTGGCCGCGAAAACAAGCCAGACTTCGCCGGCAAGCTGCCCGCGCGCACCGTCGCCAAGGTCCTCTTTCGCTTCGGGCTAGCCAATGAGAGCGGCCTGCTCACGATCACCGGACCTGAGGCCACCGGCCCGCAAGCAGAGCATTGGGATTGGATTCGCAAACTGCGCGCAGATCTCACCCGGCAGGAGCCACAGGCGAAGCACAAAGAGCGCAGCTGTGAAATCCGCCTCGACGAAGGCCAACCCCAGCTGATCGCCGCCGACCGCAGCGAGGAAGCGCTGGCGGCGCACCTAATCATCGCTGGACATATCGAGCGCGAGGCGATCGAAGACGCTCTGCGCGCCCACTCTCATCGAGGTGTCATCGCGGCGCTGCTCACCGCTGGAGTTTTGTCCCCCCTGCATATCTCGCGACACGTCACCGCCTATGTGCTCGAGATGGTCCTCGACACCTTCAGCTGGGAAGAAGGAAGCTTCGCCTTTTACCGCGGGCGCGAACCTGAGCATCAGTCCTTCCCCTCTGGGCTAGACCTGATGGAGCTGCTCCATCGCGGCGTGCAGAGCATCCCGGAGCCCTTCCTTGACCGCTACATCGATCGCCTTGGTCCCGTACACGTCGGCCGCGCCGAAACACCGCCAGCGCAGTTGGACACGTTCGTCCCAAACCAGCTACTGCGACACCTCTATCAGCTCTTGGCGGGGGCGACCATCGCCGAAACCCTCCAGCGGGGTGCCGTGCTCGGTCCCCCCTTGGCGCTTAAGCGTGCCCTCTACACTCTCGTGGAATGCGAGCTGGCAGAGCTGACGCTTGCGTGATAGCTGCGTTGCTCTCATCACAAGCGCACTTCTACCTGAGAGCGGTCTAGACCGCTCAGAATCAGCTACGCCTCCACGTGGATGCCAACCAGCCGCAGGACCTCGGCCAGGTCGGCGCGCACGTCCTCGGATTCCAGCTCGTATTGCTGACGTAGAATCGGGAAGAAGTCACGGTTCTCAAAGCTAGTGAGGAGCCGTTTGGCTGTACCTCTGAGGGGATCCCCCTCCTGCCGAATCACCTCCACGAGGAAGTCTCCCGCCTCGAGAGAAGGGATCCGCCCAAGGCTCTCCAGCGCAGTGGTGCGCACCTGAATATCCGTGCTCTCGCGAAAAATACGTACCAGAGGATCGAAAGCGTGGTTGAAGTGAAGCCGCCCGAGGGCCTCCACTGCCCCTTGCCGCACCAGGTAGTCTTCGGCAACCAAGCCTCTCCCAAGCACATTGAACGCCCGCTTGAAAAAGAGGAAGCGCAGCGCACGCATCACTCCACGTTGCACCCTCGCGTCAGGGTGCTCGAAGAGCCGCTCCAGCGGGCTGAGAACGGGGTATATTTGCATATCGCCGAGAGCCTCGGCGATATGCGCCAAGCCCGCGGCCTCCGCGCCGTGTCCTTCGAGCAAGCTGAGCATCACGTTTAGTGCTCGACGTCTCACCGGCTGCGGGTAGCGCGTCTCACCAATGACCGCTGCACAAACAGCCGCCGGATCTCCATCGTGCTCCCACTCCACCACATCCATGTACCAAATTTCGGGGTAGGCGTGGGGCTGGCGCAAGTACTCGGGGAAGGCTTGCACCTGCGCGTTCCAGCTCTCGGTTCGACCTTCATAGCGCGCCGCGATGCGCATGTAGCGCTCCTGGCGACGCTCGCCAATCTCCAGCTCGCTCAAGGCTAGATAAGCTCCCCCGACGCTCTGGTAGTCCCCCACTGCATTGAAACAATCTACGGCAGCCAGGAAGCCATTTTCTGCCATCTCCGCGCTTCCGCCTCTCTCAAGGGTCTTCCTCGCAGCCAGCAGCCACGTATCCGCAGCGCTCTTCAGATAATAGCCATGATAGATCAGTCCCACCCGCCGGCAGTAGTCCGCCGCCTCCCGATAGAGTGAAGCCGCAGCATGAAGCTCCCCACGTTGCATCGCTTCGCGCAGGAAATCTTCGTAGTATTGCAGCGCATAGTATTTGAGGTTGTCTTCTTTCAAGATACGGATGCAGTTGATGAAACCCTCGGCCAAGTTCTCGAAGGCCCCGCTGCGACGCCCAAGCTCCAGGAGGATCTGGTAGCAGTCAAACGCGCGCTCGCGCTTGCCCTGAGTTTCAAAGCTGTCAGCTGCCTCCTCTAGGAGCCGCTGAGCGCTCACCAGGTGCCCATTGCCCGTCTCGTCACCCAAGCGCAAACAACACGCACCAAGGTTGAAGCAGACCAGCGCTTGCTCATAGAGCCGCCCCTGCATGCGCGAGTCCTCCCGCAGCTGCATCCACGCGCGCCTCGCGTCGCCATAACGCTCGAGGGCGAGTTCAGGCCGGGTCTCCCGCAGCTGCTCCGCCTCACGCTCGAAGCCCACCGCCGCCAGCACCAGTTTACCTTCCTGTCCGTAGATCGCAGCCGCCTGCCCCTGCTCACCCCGCTGCTCCAGGACACGCGCCCGATGTATAGCCTGGCGCGGCTCGAGCAGCGCCAGGGCCTCATCGTAGTGCTGCAAATAGAGGTAGCAGTAGACGGCCTCCACCCGTCTATCACTGCATGAGAGCGCCTCGGCCATCCCGCGCAACCAACTGTCGTAATCTGGCTCGATGGTGTGCGTCTCGGCCACCAGCTCCCGGTAGATGGCCGCCGCCTCGCTGTAGCGGCCGCGCTCCAGGAAAACGCGCGCGCGCTTGGCCTTACTATGCAGGTCCATCGCCATCCTCGACTGTCGCGTCATCAACGATCTCTAACGCGCGGTCAACTGCGCGCTCACGAGATGCCAGCACATGCTGCTCGACGATCTGATGGCGCTGCAGCAGCGGCAAATAGTCGAGGTGTAAGCTCGCGGAGGGTAAAATGAAGACCCCGTATAGCTGGGCTACCTGAGCCAACTCCTGCACCACATCAACCCCGATATGGCACTGCCCATGGGTGATGATATAGAGCACCAACTGCCGATGATCTCTGCGGCGCAGGCGTGAAAGCTCCCCCAAGAGCTGCCGAAAGACACGGCCATAATTTCGTCCACGCTCAGAGCGGAAGCAGAGCAACTGTGGCACGACCTGCTCGCTCTGGGCGCTCACCTTCAGCACGTCATAGAGGCGGCTGTCAAAGAAGCGCAACCAGACCTCGTTGCCCTGCAGTGAGAGCTTCTTGCTCAGCGTCAGCGCAAGGCCTCGAGCGAACACCTCACGATCGCCGCGCATGGATGCGCTGCTGTCCACCAAGATATAGTGCAGGCTGCGCTCCTCGAGCCGCTGCTTCTCATGGCCATAGTAGAAGAGCTGATTGTCGACGACCTTCTGCAGAAAAATGTCGTCATCGTAGGCGAACTCCGTGAGCACGATGGAGTCAATGCTCCCAGTGCGTTCGATGCTCGCGTAACCATCAACCGAGAAGCTCTGGACGCCGCTCTGTCGCTTGGTCTCCAACACCGAAGGCAGAAGCTCCATGGAGAAGTTCACGACCCCATTGGCCTCTGGAGAGGAGAACACGTTGAGCAGGTCTGCGATATCCAGCGGGCTCCCCGTGGCGCTCCCGTCGAACATCCCCAACAGACGCAGCGTGTCGAGGTCCACCTGCTCCACTGCCGTGAGCAAATAGAGTTCGCTCTGCACCAGGTGTTCGAGAAACGAATGCACGACCCGGCCATCGAAATCACGTGCGTGCTCTACAGGGTCAGCGTTGAGATACACCCCTGGATCAAGGGGGAGTTCCACCGCCCCGACCCACTCTCGCCGCCCCCGCCATTGCTCACGCACCTCGGCGAGGAGACGCGCCAAGAGCACCGCAATGAGCTCGTCGCGCATGCGCCATGCGCTCACGCCCTCTGCCAACTCGCTCTCAGCGATGGACGCCAGGAGCTTGGCGTAGCTGGCTACCGCCCTTGGATCTGCGACCTCCTGATGCACGCTCTCGACGCTGACCTGCCCCTGCCCGCTGAGGATCACGCCCAAATCGTGAACCACAAAAAGTGGCAGGTTGACGCCCAAGCGCATCAAGGTGTTGTGCCAAGCAGCGGCACGCACCATCACCATCGCGTTATGCCCCACCACGGGGCTCACGATGAGGCTTCCGATCTGCCGCGCCAGGTAGCTGCGACGCATGCCTTCGGGTACGGGCACGATGGCCTATGCGAACTTCGAGGAGGAGAAGACGCTGTCAAGCAGCTGGTCCACCTGAGCCACCATACGTCGCGCGGTCTCGTTGTCGATCCCTTGGAGCGCCGCCTTGATCTCGTTCAGGTTCTTCAGCTGCGAAAAGAGCTGTATGTCGCTGAGGGACCTCCCCCCTGTCAAAAGATCGCGGATCATCTCCAACTCGGCGAGTAACTGGTCGAGCCCCGCAGACGGACCGACGAAGCGGCGCTCCTCAGGGTGGTCTCGAAAATAGCGGTCCACCACTGGCGAGACGATTTCGGCGAGGATCTCTGATTGGTCCAGGTTATTCCAGATATGCTTCAGAACAAAAAAGTCGGCCGCGCAGGGGGTCACGCGACCATCGAAAAGCGCGCTAGCCGCGAAGAGCTTTGTGAGCTTCACCACCCGACGATCGCTCACCGAGATACCCTCGGATCGGATCTGAAAAATCAGGCCTTTGTAGGTGGTGAGGAAATCCTCCGAGAAGTTCATCAGCTCACCAAAACCATGGTGAAGCTGGTGCAACTGGTCACTTGACAAGAGGGGCTGCTGCTGGGCGTGGACGCCCCTCAGGGAGGCCACCTCATGCTCCACCCCGCGCAAGACGAGGTTTTGAAAGTGGTAGGAGTCGAGATAGTCGCTGCGCACCCGCAAGAGAAAACGGTCGAAGATCGCGTGCAGGTTCTCGTCGTTGGGCACCTCATTGGATGCGCCGAAAACCGAGAGCAGTGGGCACTGAAGCACGTTGCGCCCGTTGGCGTAGCTGCGCTCGTTGAGCAGGGTCAGCAGTGAATTCAGGATCGCGCTGTTCGCCTTGAACACCTCATCGAGGAAGACCACCTCGGCCTCGGGGATCATCCCCTCGGTGCGTCGACGATATTCTCCCTGGCGAAAGGCCGTCATGTCGACGGGCCCAAAGAGTTCGTTGGGTTCAGTGAAGCGCGTCAGCAGGTATTCGAAATACCGAGCGTCCACCAAACGCGCGAAGGATCTCACCAGCGCCGATTTGGCAGTACCAGGGGGGCCTACGAGCACCATATGCTCCCCAGAGACGACAGAGATCACCATCAAACGGATAATCTCCTGCTTGTCCAGGATCGCGCGGTCGAGGGTGCGCGCCAGCTCTTGAAGCCGCGCGGCGAGGCGCGGACGATCGAGAAGGTTGGCGGTTTGGTTCATCTCATCATCCTATCCGGCTATGGACTCTTGCACGGGGTTCGTGGCAGCCATAGCACCTCGTAGAGCCTCTACCATTGGTGCCAGCTCTTCGCTCCCCAGCGCTTCACGAGCAGCCCCGAGAGCAGCGTTGAAACGGCCCCTCACCTCGTCATCCCCGAGGGCATCCCCCGAAGCCACGAGGCCCACTTGCTGCGCCGCGGCCAGCACAGCGCCGAAGCCAATTCGTGGTGGTTCGCGCGACGGGATTTGCACATCTCCCACCAAGGCTCGAGTAGCCACCAGATACTGCACTAGCCCCGTGAGCGCCCGCAGGGCCCTCCGCAGCCGGTCGTTGGACCGGCGAGGGGGCAAGTCTCTGGCCCCCTGCGCCAGCTCCCCGGCCACAGAGAATGCCTCGGCCACGACGCGCCAAAAACCCAAGCAGAGCGCCCGCTCCACGTGTTCTCCCCCACGTGAGGCGTAGTCATAACAGACCAATCGCGCGATTCGGGGCCGGCTCAATATGGGCGCGAGGAGCACGAAGTCCGGCTGCGGCCGCCCACGTTGGTCAATGGAAAGCAAGTCTGTCACAGGAGACGCGGCGAAGAGCGTCGCCAATAGAGCGCGCTGCTCAGGTGACATCTCGGTATCTAGCCAGCGCACCGTCCGCTGCTCCTGCACGACGCGACGGACCCCTGGCCACGCCACCAAACTCCCCGGTGGCACCTGCCCGAGAAACTCCCTGCGCCCCGCCCAGAAGCGCACATTCACGTCATCACGCTCAAGGAGAGGGAAACGCCCCAAGAGCGCATGCCGGGTTATCGCCACGGCGTCATTCCTTGGGGCGCCAACACCGAGACACGAGGCCGTGAAGCGAACAACCTGGCGCGTGCCACGCCCCGTGCGAAAGAGGCTCGGCCGGGCAGGGTGGCTCAGGAAGAGAGTATTATGAGCCCCAGCGAGCAAGCGGGCGGTGTCACCATCCAAGGAGCTTGAGACCTGCTCCGGCCAGAAAAAGGAGGCTCGGTGGCTACACGCCTGCGCCAAGGGTGCAGACCCAGCGGCGTTGGCGGTCCACGCCTCCAACTGGCGCAGGTCGTCGTGATCGATGGGATTGCCGATATGCACCGCCCCCCCGAGAACCAAGGGGAGCGCGAAGCGATCGAGGAAGGTGTCAACGGAGAAGGCCACGATCACTCGCCCTCAAAAGACCAGAGGGCGAAGGCCTCGACCTCGTCGTTGACGATACGAACTTCAGCCGGCTCCTCTCCGGCCTGGGCACGCGCGTCAACGTCACGCCCCGGAAGTTCAGCGAGAGTCGCACGGCCAAGAGGCGCGAAGGCCTCGCGAGGGACACGGATCACACCGGGTGTGCCGTTGCCTGGCTCATCTTGGGTGAGAAAGACGTACACCTCATGACTCGCTCCAAGATGCTCCGTCAGCACGTCAGGAGCGACACGCGGCAGGAGATCAAAGCCTTGGGGCACGAGGATGCCTGGAGCGACCTGCCAGGAGAGGCGCCCCAAGGGTAGATAATCGATCCCTCCTGCTGCAAAGAGGAAAATATTGCCTCCCCCCACGCAGAAACCGCAGCTGGCCAGGACTGTTGGCGGGAGCAAGTAGACGAGCTTCTTGAAGCGCCAAGCCTCCTCCAGGGGGATCCGCGATGCCACCAGGGGTGGGCACCTACCGCTTGTAGCCACCAACTTCAACGGCACGAAGACCTCCTCGGGCCGCTCGCCGCCAAGGACCTCGAGCTCCGCTGGGGCGTCCTTGGTGCGTAGGCTCACGAGGGCGGCGGCCGACACGAAGCATGGCTTCTCGGTGAAATGCTCCACCCTCCCTCGCTCACCCGACATCAAGTAGAAGTGCTTCTCGTCGAAGATGCTCGCGCAGGAAGCCAACTCAACGGGGTGGCGATAGCCAAGCTGCACGGCCACATTTTCGCTCTGCAGCCGATAGAGTTCGACGCCAGGGAGCGCCCCCAGAAGGTCAACTATCCGAGGAAGCAGCGCCTCACAACGGATCAAATAGGCACGCTCCCCTCCCCCTGCAAGCTCCACCGTGGCGGCCGAGGCGACGACACCGCTGCGATGCACATAGGCCAGCACGACGCGCCAAAGCCCCTGAACCGCTCGCACCAGCACCACCTCACCCACCAGCGACTGGGCGTCGGGATCACGACGCAACGCGAGGCTGAGGGCTAAGCGATCAAAGGGCAGATCACGCTCACTCGTATAGGACTGAACGAAATCAGCCGAATAGAGCACGAAGTCACCGCTACCCCCTTGCAGGCTGTCCACGTCATAGCCCAAGGGCCCACGTGTGTCGCGATAACGCACAAAATGCTTGCTCAGGCCCGTGAAGACCAACCCGCCCACGAGGCGCGCCACCGCGGCGATGCTGTCAGCAGCGTGACTGCCGTTTACAGGCACGATCACGAGAAATTCGCGGCTGCGGAGCGGTGTCTTCACTTGAATAATACGAAGGGCCACCAAAATCTCGTCAAGGCTGGTGCGCTCCGAGAGCCCCGCGAAGAGGTTGACCACCCGGTCGATGGAGGGCAGAAGCACCGCGAGGAAGCGCCCCATGGCGACGCCCCGAGGGTCTGCGGCTAACCCTGGAGTCATGAAGCGTGTTTGGTTGGCGGCGACTTGCTCAAGCATAGGCCCTAGGAAAATACGCTTTCGTCACGCCGCTGGCAATCCTCACACGCTATTTGCTATGCTTCTTGTCTCCGCATCCTGGGACCACCATGGGCTTGTTGCAGCGCCTCTTCTCTTCCGAATACCGCCGCGCCCTCACCGCAGAGGCGAGCGGCGACTTCCTCGCTGCAGCACGAAGCTACGCCCTCTGCGGTGAGAGCCAAAAGGTCTGTGACATGCACCTCGCTGACGCGCGGCGTCATAGCGACCTCGATGAGCGCATCAACGCCTTACGCAACGCCCTCGGCTTCGCTGAGAACGACGGCTGCGTGCTGGTGCAGCGCCTGCTGGCTGAAGCCCTTCGGCGCGATGGGCAGCGGCGTGGTGAAGACACGCGTGAGGGCAGAGAGAGCCTCATGGAGGCAGGAGAGCTCTTGGCCGAGGGGCAAAGCTTCGAAGCTGCCGGAGAATGCTTCATCGCCGCCAAGAAGGTGGAGGCAGCCATCGACGCCTACAGCCGCGCCGGGCAACTAGAGAAGGTCGAGGAGCTGCTGGCCACACAGGAGCGCCACACCACACGCGACCGCGAGCTACACCACCATTTTAGCGACTATCAACTCTATATGGGCGGAGGGCGCCGTGACCAAGCGCTCTCGGAGCTCCGTGCCTGCGTCGAGATCGCCCCGCGAAAGGGCGACTATCGCCGGCTCCTCACAGACCTCGAGGGGCAGCTCTTGCGCGAGGACCGCGTTGAACTGCACTGTGATGGCCGACGCCTCTTCGTTCTGGGTGGCGACGACCTGCTGGTGGGGCGCGACGGAGACTGCAAGCTGGTTGTGCGCGGGCCCTCGGTCTCCCGACGCCACGCACGCATCCTCTTTGACAAAGACAACCAACGCTTTCAGGTCGCGGACGCAGGGAGCCGCAACGGCACCCTTCTGGACGGTCTCACCATCGCTGGAAAGCTGGCCTTGCCCGCCCGTGCCCGCATTGGGCTCGGAGACCGAACCTGGCTGGCCGCAGAGCACCTCGCAGGAGAGACCCTCCGGCTGGAGGTCGAAGGCACCTCCCGTGATATGGGCCAGCGCGCGATCTACATCCCCCTGGGCAGGGTCTTACTCCAACACGGCGATGACCGCTTCCCGCCAGCCCTCCTCGTCTTCAAGGGCGGTCGGCCCTGGATCGAAACCGCCGGTGATGACAAGCTCGAACTCGAGCTGAACGGAAAACGTGTCTTGGGGGCGATTCAGGCGATCGTCGGAGATGAAATATCTATCAACGGTCGGCGCATTTTAGTGGTGAGCTAATGGGTTTTTGGCGAAAACTTTGGCAACAGCTGGGGGGCAGCACGAACTTTGTGCCTCAGGATGACCCCCTGGACAAGCTCATGGGGGAAGATGGCATGTCTTCACCAGGGGAGAGGGTGGACCCTCTTGCCCTCTGCCGAGATACAGCCAACGGCCCCTCCTCGAGCGAAGAGCGCCAATTGGACGAGATCCTCAGCAAGCTCGACGACAAGAAGCCAAGCGACGAACACGATTCCGACGTCAGCCAAGCCCTCGACCTGGTGGAAGCGTTGGTGGGGCAACAACACCACCAGAGCGCAGAGCGCGCCCTGCGACAGCTCACGCACCACCGGCCCGAAGCGCTCCACGTCAAACTGCGCTTGGCTGAGCTCTGCTACCGCCAACAACGCATTGAAGAGGCCCTCCCGCTCTTGCGCACCCTCACCGAGCATGAAACCACGGCCCTGCGCGCACACTTCCTCCTCGGTGAATATTTCTGGCGGGAGGCTGACCCTCGACAGGCCCTCGGCCATTTTGAGCAGGTTCTGGCCAGGGATTTCAGTTATCCACGCGCTCGGGCACGCGCTGACGATATCCGCGCCAAGCTCGACCGGCCCGCAAGCTCTTCGGCGTCCACCATCGTTGGGCTCTCGGAGCTCGGCGCGGGGGGGCGCTATCTGCTGCAGCGAGAGCTCGGGCGCGGTGGTGGCGGCACCGTCTATTTGGCCACCGACACCACCCTCGATCGCCCTCTCGCTGTGAAGGTGATCCACCCCCACGTCTCGCGCCAAACCGAAGCTCGAGCGCACCTCTTCTCTGAAGCACGGGTGGCCGCCTCCCTCTCCCACCCGCAGATCATCGCCATCTACGATCTCGATGAGAGTCTCAACTTGGTGGCGATGGAGTATTGCGCCGGAGGCACCCTCAGAGAGCGCCTCGGAGACACTCCGCTCTCCCCGCCCTGCGCTCTGGCGCGTGTGTCGAGCATGGCCACGGCCTTGAACGCGGTGCATCGAGCAGGGGTGGTTCATCGCGACGTCAAGCCTGCCAACTGGCTCTTCCGCAGCGCTATGGAGCGTGCCAGCGAGTTGGTGCTCACCGACTTCGGCATCGCCCACGCCCTCGAGGATGGACACGAGGATGTGGCAGGGTCACGGGTCTACATGGCCCCCGAACAGCGCCTAGGTGCGCCTTCGGATCCTCGCGCCGACCTCTACGCGTGTGGCGTCATCCTCTTGGAGATGCTCCTCGGCCGAGCCCCCCTCAACCACCAACAGGCCCTTGCTGGCGTGCCCGTGCTCGAATTGGACGAGCTGTGGCGTGAGGTGGCTGATTACTCCACCGTCGCTCAGGCCAAGGGCTTGCTCCAGCTCGCTCGAGACTTGGTGCAGCACGACCCACAGCGGCGTTTAGACGAGGCGACGACGCTCCACCAACGCACCCAAGGGCTGATCGACGGTTATCAGCAACGAGAGGACGCGCAGCTGCTGCGAGAGACCCTCATCGCCCGGGCGGGAGCCCTCGCGAATACCCGAGGAGTGGAACGTTGGATCCGGCAAAGCACTGGCTTGTGAAGGGTGCGTTTGCGAACTATGACTGGCCAGTAGAGACGGCCGGTAGAGACTGGCTCAAAATCCCCGAGGAGACCCCATGCCCTTAGCGTCCCCAGCGTCCTTAGCGAAGCTCGCGCTCTTCGCCGCCCTGAGCGCCACCATGGCCTGCTCCAAGCCCAAGCCCATCACCGACACCTTCGTGGACGACTTCGAGCGGCCGCAGATCGGCGAGGACTACCACAACACAGGCGGCCCCTACCGTATCGAGGCGGGTAAGCTTCGGGTGAAAGGCGCCTTCAACAAGCCGCTGTGGTTACGCCGCCCTCTCCCGCGAAACGCCGAGATCGAGTTCGACGTGAAGAGCGACAGCCGTGCGGGTGATATCAAGATCGAGGCCTGGGGCGACGGGAAGACTTTTGCCACCCATAAGGGCGCCTACCTCTCGAGTTCCTATGTGTTCATCCTTGGTGGCTGGGGCAACGCCATCTCCGCGCTGTGCCGACTCGACGAGCACGGCAAAGACCGCCTGGAGCGCCGCGACCTGAAGGTCAAACCAGGGCAGACCTACCACTTCAAGATCCGCCGCAAGGGAAAGCGCGTGGAGTGGTTCATCGACGGGAAGGCTTTTCTAGCCTTGGACGACAGCGCGCCCCTTGAGGGGGACCACCACAACTACCTCGGGTTCAACAACTGGGACTCCGACATCACCTTCGACAATTTGAAGATTCGCGCGATCAAGTAGGTAACAATCGCTAACTCCCCTTCAAAATCCTCCTTGCCTTCCTCGCCCACTCGCGGTTGCGCTTCTTCACGTACGAAGGCGACCGCTCATGGGCCATCAGCGCCGTATCCAGCAGCTGGTGAGCCTCCGCGCTTTCTCCAGCGTCGACCAGCTCTTGTGCCAAGAACACTGTGTGCTTGATCATCGAGCTGCTCTTGACCAGCTCCCGTAGGATCGCAAGCTCCTGCGTCCGTTCGCCCAACTCATGATGAGCCCACGCAAGATCAGGCCAAGCGACGTAGTCGTGGTACGCCGGGTTCAGCGCCACCAGCTTCTCGAGGGGATCAATAGCTCCCCGATAGTTCTTCGCCGCAAGCTGCGACAGGCCAAGACCATGCAGCGCCGCCTCGTTGCGCTCGTCACGGTGCAGCACCTCGCCAAAGAGTCGAATCGCCTCCGCGCTCTCATTCGCATCGTACAAACCCTGAGCCAGGGACGTCTTGTTGTTCAAGCTGGGGGTCTCAGCATAGTTATGCCGCAACTCCTTCAGCGTGGTAGGCCCCTTGAACATCCTAGCCCATTTTTTGGTGTCGATATCCTTGGCCTTCACCATGAAGAAGTAGACCACGCCTCCACCAGGGACCATCAGGATGATCAGAAACCAATGATAGGGAGCATTCCGCTTGGACGCATCCACGACCATCCAGATCTTGAACGCCACCAGCAGCAGGGGGAGTATTCTCAGCATGGGGTGACTTTAGTCAACTTGGGATCCACGACCATCCAGATCTTGAACGCCACCAGCAGCAGGGGGAGTATTCTCAGCATGGGGTGACTTTAGTCAACTTGGGGCTCACGCTCCATCCTTCATGTTAGTGCGCACTTCGGACAGCGCCCCTTCTTGGGGCGTCTTCGGCAGTGGAATCAGGCTGGAATCCCACGCTTCTCCAACAAGCGAGCACGCCCTGCAGCGGAGAGGCCGAGCAGGTCAATCTCCTGCAACAACTGCTCGTCGCTCCCCTTGAAGGCGAGGTAGCCGTTGACGCGTGCTGCGCCAGTCGATCCGATGAGCGCTGCAACGCTGGGATAGTGGTGTTTGAAATCCGCG
>JAFCZD010000518.1 GCA_019314525.1 Deltaproteobacteria bacterium | reverse complement strand
GTGCGGCCGGTGAAGGTGCCGTTGCGGTAGAGGGCGATGGGGCCGGGCATCATGGGGAAGCCAAAGGGGTTGTGCAGCTCCAGCCGGTGGTAGACGAAGGGGAAGAGCTTGGGCACCGTTTCGTAGGCGAAGTTGGCGCGGCGCGTGACGGACGCGAGGGTCACCAGCACTTCACGTCCGTCGCTGGGGATGGTCACCCGTCGAGCTGCGGGCAGCTGCATCGCGAGGCCAGGCTCTTTGCCTGTTTTTCCCCCTTGGTCCTTTTTGCCTGTGGCGAGCGTCCCCCCAGAGACCTTCGCCTTGAGGTGCCGTCGGCGCTCAAAGCGACGCTGGAGGATCTTCTTCTTGCTCACGGGCTCATAGGTGCTGACTCGCATCCGACGCAGAGACGGAGGCGTGTTCTTCCGGCGCAGGTTCGCCGTGGAGACCGCCAGCTTGACGTTCTCCCAGTCTTCACCTGTGCCCTGCTGGATGATGGCTTGAGCCACCAGCGTCACCTTGCGACCCTGGGTGTCTGCGCGCGCTTGGTAGCTCACGCGCCAGGTGGCGCCCGGCACGACATAGTTCAGCTCCACCTGGGGACTGCCACCTTTGCAGCGCAGCATGACGCGCGCCTGGTAGGTGGTGCGACGACGCTGACGGTTGAGTTGCCCCATCTGCCGGTAGAGTTCGGCGCGCTCGCGGTTGAACTCTCGGGTCCGGCTCTGTGCCTCGCGTCGTCGCTTTTGGTTGGCGAGGCGCTCTTTGCGCAGGAGATCCAGCGCGCCGTTCCAGCTGCCGATGGCAGGGCGTTTGCCGCGTGCTTGGACGCCCCAGACGCGTTTCATATGTTGGCGCAAATCGCCGAGTCGGCTGCCGGTGGAGTAGGTGGCCGAGACGATGGCGCTCTGGGCGACGATCTTTACGTCAAGGGCTTTGATCTTCTTTTGCAGCGCCTTGGCTTTTTCGCGTGGGCCTGAGGCTTCTTCTTTCCAGGTGACGCCCAACACCTGGGCGCCCTTGGCGCTGGCGCGCAGGGTGTTGGTGTCGAGGGTGGAGGGCAGGCCTGAAAACTTGGCCAGGCCTTTTTGACAGCTGGCGGGGGTGACGCGCGTGACTTGGGCACGATCACCGTAGACCACCACCTGTGAGACTTTGCCTGCTGCTCGGGCGAAGGAGCAGAGGGCGACGAGGGTGAAAAGTATCGTCAGTGTCCTCATGGTCAACCTCCGTGCTGCCTGAGCATCCAGTCTTTGGGACGCACGATGCGGAAGGTGAAGGAGAGCTTCTTCACCTTGTTGGGGCCAATTTTGCCCTTCCAGAAGAGGTGGCCGTTGTCATCGGGCTTGGTCCAGCCCGCCAGACGCTTCTCCGCCACCGTGGGTTTGTGCCCTTTTTGCGTCTTTTTGCCGCTGAAGAAGCGGATGTCCTTGATTTCGACCTTCTTGCCCCGTTTGAGGGGAATCTGCTCCTTGAGTTCGACCTGGATGCTGCGCCGGCGATGGTTGGCGATCTCGATGGCCACCGTGTATTCGGTGATGTCATCACGGAAGAACGTGCCCTGGGTGACGGTCTTTTGTCGTAGGTGGCGCTCTACCTTGACGCTGTCGTCGACCCCGAGGGGCAGGCGCAGGGTGTGACCTGGCAGCGCGGTGTTGATGTAGCTGCGCCCCGAGAACATCTTGCCAGAGAATAGGTTGGCCTGGCCGCGCAAGATCGGGCGGCCCGTGGTGTTCTTCAGCTCGGCGACGACATAGGCTGACTTGGAGCGCCCGGGCACGATCTTGTAGTTGGGTTGTACACCAAGGCGCTTACGCAACACGGGCACACGTCGACGCTTGCCGTTGCTCGGCACGTCATGACGGCCAGGAGCGTGAAGGGTGAAAACGTAGCCCTGGGCGGCTGCGGCGGGTGAGCTTGGGGGCAATGAGGGTGGGCGGTAGCCACGATCGGTCCAGGGCAGGACCTCACGCGGGGGTTCGCGCCGACGGGACGCCCGGAGACGACTTGATTGAATACGGCGGCCAGAGCTTGATTGGCTTACCGATTCAGGCCTAGCCCTGGGGGCGTCCTCGGCTTCGGCCATGTCCAGAGCCACGGGGGCTGGGGCAGCCATGACGGGCGCGGGCGGGCGGGACCTGGACCTACGCTTGTAGCGCCGTGGCTTTTTCGGACGGGCCTTGTAGTCGCGTCTGCTGTGCTCGTTGCTTAGCTTTCCATAGCCAACGCCCCCACCTCCACGACCCACGCCCCTCACGCCGAGGCCATCGGTGGTGACCCTGCCCTGGAGCAAGGCCCGGAGGCGTTGAACGGTGACGTTGGTGATTCGCGGGAGGGCAGGCGCGTGCCAGCGGCCTGGGTTGCGCTCGTGACGCAGGCTTGGCTTGGGCGTGAAGTCTCGTTTGCGGCCCAGGGTCCAGGTGGGCAGCTCAGGGATGGCCAGCAGTTGCAGCGGCTGGGCCGTGGAGAAGCGCAAGGAAGCGCCCGACCAATCTTCGCCGCTGCGTTGGAAGACCTCCGCATAATAGATGGCCTCCACCCGCCCTTGGGTGTGGTCATAGCGTAGGTCGTACGATGAGCGCCAGCCCGCGCTGCGCGTGACGTAGCTGAGGGTGAGGCGGTGTTTTCCGCGCCTGCCCTTCACCGTGGCGACAACCTGCAGCATGGGGCGATCCACCGCGCCGAGGTCGAGCTTATTAGCCTCGACCTGGAGTTTGTGGCGCTCTTTGGCTAGAGCGTTGCGATCTTTGCGCAGCTCTTGCAGTCGCTTTTCGATGGTGGCGCCGCGCGCGCCACTCCAGGCGAGGATGCGCCGCCAGCCGTCGACGAAGAGCCCCTCGGCTTGGGCGCGGTTGGGGTTTTTGGGGGGAGCTTTGAGGCGCAGGCCTTGAATGAAGGAGCGCTCGTTTTGTAGCAGCTGACGTTCATCACGCACGGCTTGTTGGCGGAGGTTTAGCGCTTCGAAGTTTTCCACCAGCTCTTCGGCCTTGGCCTGGCGTGGCAGCCGCCCCCGCTCCACGCTGACCTCTACGCGCTGCACCGTGGCGCTCTTGCAGCCTACCTGCACGCTGGAGGCGTCGATAGAGGTGGGCAGAGTGGCAACGCGGATGCGCGCTTGGGTGGTGCTGGTGGTCGCCGTGGCCTTGCGAAAGACGCGCGCTTGGGTGCTGTAGACCAGGACATAGTCAATCTCTGATCGTGCCTGCACCGTCACAGGCCCTGCCGCGCGGGCGGCGGGCGTGCCGAGTAACGCTATGAGCATGAGCCCAGAGAAGGTGGGTGGGGGACGATATCTTCGCATGGACGTACCTCGTGGGTTATTGCGTTGAGACCCTATCTACGTTTCACCATCGCTCCAGGTCTGCTCGACTTACACCAGGTCGCGGCGCCAGGAGGAGTTCTTCTCAAGAACGCAGGCAGCGTAACCCGAGACGTCTGTGACAGAAAGGGGGTGAATGGTGCCAACGCTGGGGTGGGATCAGAAGCCGGGCACGCAAGTGAAATAGACTGGAAGCAAGATCTGGACGTCTTCTGCCGCGGCTGTGTCTGGGGCAGCAGTGTCCGACACTGCGGTATCAGGCGTGACGTTGGTGTCACCTGCACAGCCCATGAGGAGCAGCGTGGTGAGCAGCGTGAGGACCGGGTTTATCCAGCTTTGGCGCATGAGCATCATTATAGCAGGTCATTTATTGGGAGGAGCTTTGGGTCGCCACCAGCAACCCAGTGGTCGCCTTGTCACCGTCACGTCTCAAGCCTGTCAACAGAGCGCCCTTCTCTGGCAGGTGGAGCTCTCGCTCATGGGTCCATGCGCCATCTTTGGGCTGCTGCAGCACCGCCCCCACCACGCGCTGGGGGAGGGTGTGGGCTAGCTCGAAGCGTTTGACATAGAGCGAGACGGCTCGACCCACGTTTGGGCCCAAGCGTGGCAGGGCCGCCAGACGCACGCCTTTGAAATAGACGTGCATGGGTGGTGAGGAGTGGTTGGCTGTCCATGCTCCCGCGAGCACAGAGTGCATTTCGGCGACGAAGAGCTCATTGCGCGAACCGCCACGGGTGAGCAAGAAGGCTGTGGGGCGGGTGAGCCCTGTGCGCCTCAGCTTGGTGGTCGTTTTTGGGCTCAGGTGGGCGTCGGAGAACCCATCGAGATGTTTGGCAGAGAGACGCGCAAAATCAACGCGTGTGGCGATGCGCTGATTGCGCCAGGTGTGCGTCTCTCGCAGCAGCTCACGAACCTTCTCGAGCACAGGCTTGCGGTGCACCGCGAAGACGTGGTTGGCGGCGAACTCTAGCGCGGTGCCCGCTGGCCAGCGCTCCTTCATCACGTCGGCCTTGAGCTTTTCGAGGTGGGGCGGCATGGCACCCAACACACTCTGTGAACGTGGCCGCAGCGTGCGCTGCGCGGG
>JAFCZD010000517.1 GCA_019314525.1 Deltaproteobacteria bacterium | reverse complement strand
TCGAAGGAGAAGGAGAAACCCACACCCTCTGCACCATCAAGCATCTCAGTGGCGTGGCCGAGCAAACCGAACCCTGTGATGTCCGTCATGGCCAACACAGAAGCCTCCACGGCCACCTCTGAGGCCTGGCGATTGAGACGCATCATGCTCTCCGTCGCGACGGCGATCTCTTCAGCGCTCGTGCGGTCACGCATGAAGCCGGTGGTGATCACACCACTGCCTAGGGGCTTGGTCAGTATCAACGTGTCTCCTGGTCGCGCGCCCCCCTTGGTCAGCACCCGCCCGGGATCCACTAGCCCAATGGCCACCAAACCGAACTTTGGCTCCTTGTCGATGATCGTGTGGCCCCCCGCCACCACCGCGCCAGCCTCCCTCACCTTCTCACCGCCCCCGCGAATGATCTCCGCGCTGATGGCGGTGTCCAATTGTGGAGGAAAGGCCGCCACGTTGAGGGCCAGGATCACCCGCCCACCCATAGCGTAGACGTCGCTCATGGCATTGGCGGCCGCGATGGCTCCATACGCGTAGGGATCATCCACCACTGGGGTAAAAAAATCCGTCGTCGCCACCAGGGCCTGCTCATCGGACAAACGATACACTGCAGCGTCATCGGCTCGCCCGAGGCCAACCAATAAATCGGGGTATTTCGCCCCGTCGAACAACCCTTCCAGCGGTCGCAGAACCTGCGCCAAGGCCTCAGGGGCCATCTTGGACGCTCACCCCGCGCAGGCGCTCATCGCTGTCAGTCGTGTGATCTCTTCTTTGGTGTGTGCCATGTCCCATGAATCCTCTACCACACAGGTGACCTAACACCAACGACGCCAGCCTCTCAGTGGACGACGCCCCAAAGGTGCGCTACGAGAGCCCCTAAAGAGAGAGGACTTCCAATGCAAGTTGGCATCTGCGGCTACCCTGGTTCCGGAAAATCGACGGTTTTT
Organism: Deltaproteobacteria bacterium; assembly: GCA_019314525.1. Lineage (GTDB taxonomy): Bacteria > Myxococcota_A > Polyangia > JAFCZD01. The sequence continues at coordinate 3,448 of JAFCZD010000517.1, read as the reverse complement.
GAAGCATTGGCTCCTGGAGCTACAAGTGGTAAGGGCGGCATCTCCTACGGCAACATCAAGGTGCCCGATCCCCGCATCGATCGCCTGGCCGAGATCTTCAGCCCCAAGAAGAAGGTCTACGCTGAGGTCACCTTCCTTGATGTGGGTGGCCAATCTCGGGCCGACACCGGCGCCTTCTCCACAGAGGTTGTGCAACATATGCGCAACGCTGACGTTTTGGTGCATGTTGCACGAGGCTTTGAAAACCCGATGCTGGCTCAGAGCCCAAACCCCAGACGCGACCGAGATCTCTTTGCTGACGAGATCAACCTTCTTGACCTGCAGATCATCGAACGTCGTGGTGAGCGTTGGAAAAAGGAGAACAAGAAGGGCGCGGAGGTCGTCGTCAACGACAAGCTACAGGCCGCGCTGGAAGACGGCATCCCCCTACGGGCCCTCGATCTCTCCAACGAAGAGCTTGCGACCCTCAGCGGCATTCAGTTGCTCTCCCTCAAACCGCTGATCACTGTCTTCAACCTCTCGGAAGATGGCTGGGCTGACGACGCCCTTGCGGACCTGCGGGAGACAAAGATTCTCGGCGGCAATGAGCTCTCCATGGCCCTCTGCGGGGCTGTGGAAAAGGAGATCGCCGAGCTAGACGCCGAAGATCAGGCCGAGTTCCTCGAGGGCCTTGGCCTCGGCGAGCCTGCACGACATGAGTTCGTGCGAGCTGCCTACCGCTTACTAGACCTCATCAGCTTCCTTACTGCCGGCCCTGACGAGTGTCGTGCCTGGCCAATCCACCGGGGCACCATCGCCCGCAAGGCTGCTGGCAAAGTACACAGCGACATCGAACGCGGTTTCATCCGTGCCGAGGTATACCGCCTCGAAGACCTTGAGGAGCATGGCACAGAGGCAGCACTGAAGAGCGCTGGCAAGATGCACCTCGAGGGCAAAGAATATGTGGTCAAAGATGGCGATGTGGTGAACTACCGATTCAACGTGTAGCGGTCGACACCCTCCCACCCTCGCGCTACAACCTCTGGATGCGTCATCTCCTCGCCTTCCTTGGCTTCCTCAAGTCACGGCTTCACTACATCCTGCTCGTCACCATTGCCCTTGGCCTCGCCAACGTCTTTTTTTTAGGGGGCTGGAACATCCCGAAACCGGTGCTCTTGGGCCTTGTCATTTTTGGTGTCATCTACCCCGTGATGATCAACATTCGCTTCGAGGATGTCCTTGGCCATTTTCGGCGCCCTCGCCCGCTCTTTTGCAGTATGGGGCTCAACTTCATCGTCTCCCCTGCTCTTGCGGCTGCTATTGGCTGGCTCTTTCTCCAAAATCAACCGGAGCTTCATGCCGCCCTGATGCTCCTTGCGCTGCTCCCCACCAGCGCCATGAGCGCTGCCTGGACGGCCTTTTCCGGCGCCAAGCTCGAGACCGCGCTCTACCTGATCCCGGCCAATTTGCTCTTTGCGGCCTTCGTCGCGCTCCCTTTCCTGCTCCCCTGGCTCTTGGGAGGACGCATCGCCGTCGAGCCCTGGAAGATCACCCAGAACATCCTCCTGGTCTTTTTGACCCCGCTGATCCTTGGTGATCTCACCCGACGCCTGCTCGTGCGGTGGAAGGGTCTTGAAACCTACCAAAAGAACATCAAACCTCACGTTGGCGGCTTCAGCGCGCTGGGGGTTACCATCCTCATCCTTCTGGTCATGGGCCAGAGCCGTAACGCCATACTCCTCAAGGACGTCGACCTCCTCTGGCAAGCCGCGCTTCCTGTGCTGCTCTACTACCTCGCGCTCTACCCCCTCGCCATCGGCTGGGCCGTCTTCCTTGCACGAAGTGGAGCGTTGCCACGCGATAAGGCCCTCGTCATCGTCTACACCAGCGTCACTCGCCATGTGAACATCTCCCTCGCTCTCGTGCTCGCGACCTTTCCCCCCGCCGCCATCCCCAAGATGGTTCTCTTGGTGGTGCTTGCCTTCTTGGTTCAGGTCCCCTCCATGGCTTTCTTCGCGCAGCATTTCGGGAGGCGCTTCATTGCAGGCCAAGGTTCCAAGCCCCCCACCTGACCCCCTCTTCCTTTTCTTCTTTATCCTATCTTTTTTCCTTCAGCCCTCTTGCGCACTGCGTCATGCTGCACTATGTTCTGCCTACGACGCAGAGCGTCAATCGCCTCCGCGGGGGGGCGAGGAAAGCAGAGGACTCAAATGGCTATTTTTAGAACAGACAAAGAGCGTCAGAGTGAAGCCAACCGCGTGATTGAGCGCGTTGGCCTTTTCAAAGATCTTGATGATGTCACGGGTCGTGTACACCGCCTCTTCGCCGAAGCCCACCGTGGCCTCGTTGCGATGATCGAGGGTGCCGACAAGACCGACGCTGACAAGGGCGATGACGAGAAGGACGCCGAGGCCAAGCAGGAAGAGGCCATCAATGAGGCAACACGCCTTTATCGCTGGGCTTATAACCAGCTTTCGGCCTGGGTCACCCCCGACTGGAACGCCTATGTCAGCGACGAGCAAATTGCCGCCGCCCGTGAACGCCTCTTCCCCATGGGCAACCCAAAAGTCATTGCCATCTCCCAGCAGCTCGCTCTGGAGTCGGTCTCACACCTCATCGCTGCCCTCAAACAGGAAAAGGTCGCCAAATATCCCCAGACCTTCTTTGAGGAGCTCACGCGGGCCCGCGAAAACCTTGTGGCGACAGTCGCCGCTATCCACATCGAGCCCAAAGAACCCCAAGAAATCACGGACATGCATCGCAAAGCGCGCGCCCTCTGGGATCGCCGCTATGCAGCTCTCCAAGACATCACAGGTGGCATGCTGCGCCTCAAGGAACGCTTTGAAGACCTCGACCGCTTCTTTGGACCAGCCAAAAAGCAAGAGGAAGAAAAGGCCGAGACAGAAGCCGAGGTAGCTGAGGCGAAAGCTGAAGCTGCTGCCGAAGAGGCCTAGACCTTCGCGGCGTCATCTCCCCTCCCCCCTCCCAAAACCCTCCCTTATTGTCATCCAAAAAGGAAGCTGGCTTCTCCTCAGATCCTAGCAAACGCTCCCTCGAGCACCCTCGGGCTCTGCTAGTTCTGCAGAGTTCTCCTCATCCGTCTCTCTAAGCAAACGCTCCCTCGAGCACCCTCGGGCTCTGCTACTTCTGCAGAGTTCTCCTCATCCGTCTCTCTAAATCCTTCCCAGGACCGTGGTCCGTCGCAGGGGAGATGGGGAGATGACGGCTGAGCGATTCTGCTGCCTGGCCAGATGCAATGAGCACCACCGCAGCCAGCGGGTGGAAGAGACACCGTCAACTCACTGCAATCCCCTTGATGGTGCACCTAGGAGAGGATCACCCACACAGAAGATATGTGGTCGTGCTTTTTCGATTGGAGTGGAGTGGAGTGACGATGGTTCTGGCGGGCAGGGCATGACGCAAAAAAGAAGGCCCCCGCCTATTTGGCAGGGGCCTTCAAAATCTCCGG
>JAFCZD010000516.1 GCA_019314525.1 Deltaproteobacteria bacterium | reverse complement strand
TTTTCATAATGATCCTGGCTAGTGTCGCCACCCTCCCGATGACTTCAGTCCCCTGGCCTGGAAGCATACCCAACCTAAATGCCTGAAAAAGTGTAACTAGGGATACTGGACCGCACGTTGCATTGGGAATTGGGCGGTGGGGATGGAGGCTTTGATGATGGCACTTCTTCGGAAAATGGTATGGGTGAGCGCGTTGCGCGTGAGTATGGCGTGAAGCTCAGCGCCAGCGAACGCACCGTGGAGGCGATCTTTGCCGGGCATCGGCTTCACCCCGGGCAAAGACGAGCATGCTGCCAAATTGCGCCAAGAGCTGATCAACGGCCGCTCCCTCGAGCGCGGAGCCACCCACGTACTCGAGGGTGCCCTCGCCGAGTTGATCGTCAACGAGGGTGCGCTCAAGGGCAAGCTACACGTTGACGTGCAGAAGAATGGCACCATGGAGGTGCAGCAAAGGATCGGCAGGCGTACGACGACCTTCCGCATCAAGCATGGCGCCAGGGGCTACAAGGTCATGAGGGTCACCCCCGCTCCCGTTCCACGCGGGCGCCCCTAACCACTTCGGCGAGAGGGTGTGACTTCGACGAGAGGGTTGTTTAGGGGAGTGTAGGGGTTTTACACTACACCGCACCCACCAAGGAGCCCCCATGCCTCTTCTCATCCGCGGCGGCGAAATCGTCGATGCCTCCCAGCGCTTCGTTGGGGATGTCTTTTGTGAGGGAGAGACCATCACCGAGGTGGCCCCACGCATCGAGAGCTTCCCGCCAGACACCGAGGTCATCGACGCCTCAGGAAAGTTCGTCTTCCCAGGCTTCATCGAACCTCACGCTCATGTCTATCTGCCGGTCATGGGCACCGAAGCCAAAGACACCTTCGGCAGCGCGAGCCGCGCCGCTCTCGTCGGTGGCACCACCACCCTCTTCGACTTCATCAGCCCCGAGCAGCAGCAGTCGCCCCTCGAGGCCTTCGCCGAGTGGAAACAACGAGCCTCTGGGCAGTCTGCCTGTGACTACGCCTTCCACCTGGCCATCACCCGCCTCGACGACGCAGCCGAAGCGGAGATCCGCCGTATCGTCGAAGAGGGCGTGACCTCCTTCAAGGTCTACCTGGCCTATCCGGGGGTAGGCCTGGACGACGCCTCTCTCTATCGCGCGCTGCGTTTGGGCAAGGACCTTGGAGTGGTGACATGCGCCCACTGCGAAAACGAAGCACTGGTCAGCGCGCTGCAAGCTGAACTCATCGCTGCAGGCAAGACAGGCCCACGCTCCCACGCGTTGAGCCGCCCACCCCAGGTGGAGGCTGATGGTACCCACCACTTCCTCACCTTTGCCGAGATGGCCGGCGCTGAGGTCTACCTCGTGCACGTGAGCTGCGCTGATGCGTTGCAGGTGGCCCTCGCGGCGCGTGCCCGTGGTGTTTCGCTCTTCATCGAAACGTTGATCCAGTTCCTCTTGCTCGATGAGAGCCTCACCCAGCGCGACGACTTCGAGGCGGCCAAGTGGCTGGTCTCGCCGCCCCTTCGCGCCAAGGCGCACCAGGAAGCGCTCTGGGATGGCCTCGCAGATGGCAGCATCGACACCCTCGCCACAGACCACGCTCCCTTTGACTTCAAGGGGCAAAAAGATGCCGGCAAGGAGCTGTTCACATGCATCCCCAGCGGTATGCCTGGCATCGAAGATCGCATCAACCTGATCTACACCTATGGCGTACGGCAAGGTCGAATTGATCTGCAACGCATGGTCGAGCTAGCAAGCACTCACCCGGCGCAGATCTTCGGTTTGTACCCGCGTAAGGGGGCGATCGAAGTGGGCGCCGACGCAGACCTGGTGGTCTACGATCCTGAGTACCGCGGTGAGATCAGGGCCGCAGAACAGGAGATGAACGTCGACTACAACGCCTTTGAAGGGTGGAGCATCGAGGGACGACCCGAGTGGGTCACCATGCGCGGTAGCGTGGCCGTGCGCGCCGGGAAGTTCATCGGAGAGGAGCGCGGGGAGCTGCTGCGACGGTGCTCTTGGGCGAGATGATGCTCCGGTTGGATAGCTCGGCGAAGTCCATACACGGGTCGATGGACTCCATGGACGTCAATCTTCGTGAAGGCGCGCCACGAGCTCTTCACGCGTGCAGAGCCCTTTTTCGACGATCAATGACATCAGCTTGCGCAGCACCATCTCGTCGCGGTGGAGGAAGGCCTTGACGTCGCGGAGCTCCTCTAGCACATGGGTCAGTTGATGCTCGATGGAAGCAGGTTCAACACCACCCTCCCTCCTCTGGGGAGCAGGTGTCTCCTCCTCGAGCCCAAGGTCTAGTTCAACGCTGCGCATCTGTTGAGCCGCTGGCGGGGGAGCGATTCGCTCGGGCTCGGGGTCAAAGACCTGTTCGTTGGATGGTGTCATCCAATGGCGGTTGTCAACCGCCTCATCGTAGGAGGTGGCCCCGGCCGTATCACCAAGATATTTGCGGCGAATGGTAACTTCGATGGCTTTGGGCCCCCCAAGATAGGGCCGAATATTGCACCGTGTCTTCACACGCAGACGATCAAAGACCTCGAGGTTGGTGGGGTCCGCCATTGCAACATGCAAGAATTTCCCCGAACTCTCGTAGCGAAAGGGAACACACTGGTATTCGCTACAAAGATCATGGTCGAGCAAGGCCAAAGCCTCGGGCTCGATCATGACAGCCTGGAGGTCAATGGCCGGTATATTGAGCTGTTGACTGAGAACACGGACCAGCGTCCCCTCGTCGAGGAGGCCCATCTCCACCATAGTCATCCCGAGGGCGCGCCCCCAACGACGTTGCTCACCGAGCGCCGACTGAAGCTGGAACTCATCGATGGCCCCAGCCATCACCAAAAGCTCCCCCAGCCGTTTGCGTGCCATGCGCGCCTCCAAACCTTGAGTCTTTCTCGGCGAGTGGGGGGCTGTCAATTCATCTTGTTGTGGGGGGTGGATGCTCGGCCAGGCGCAACCGGCTCCGTGGGAACGTTCGCGCTTGAAGATCTGGCCCTCAGACCTTTGACAAGCAAGGCCAGACAAGCCCTCACTCGGGTTTCGCGCCAGCAGCAACACGCGACAAGAAGGTCTGCTGGCACTCACACGTCCCACTCCGCCCGCTACGCCCGGCCTCGTGATTGACACCATGGGATCGCGGAACCCATGCTTGCTCCCCCCGCCCCCTGCCTGCTAGAAGTGACCCATGAGCTATCTCGAACGCTACCTCGCCGAAGAGCCACAGCCCCTGTGGCAAGAGCTCCTCGATGAAGGCGACGCTGTGCGTAATGCTGGCCTCGCCGAGGATGCCACCGCCGTCGCCACAGAGGCCATGGCGCGCGTGCATCGCAACTTGCAACGGATCTTGGCCCGCCTCGACAAGCTCGGCTACAACTTCACCGACCGCCAAGCGGCGTTACTCCCCCCGGATCCAAACGTCGAAACGTTAATCGCATCCTTTGAAACTCGTGTCGGCCCTCTTCCCCTCGCCCTCCAGGCCTTCTATCGCGTGGTGGGAGGCGTTGACTGGCGTGGGGAGATGCCAGGGTGGAGCCCCATGGGCCCGCTCCTCCCCGACTCCCCCCTCAATGGCGTCGCGGACGAAAACATCTGCTACCCTGATCCTTTGATGATCCCAACCCTGAGCTCCCTGCTGGATGAATGTGAGGTTCGCCAAGATGAGCTCACAGCCCTCGAGCGCGACGAGGGGCTGATGGTGACATTTTCTCCGGACTATCTGGGAAAAACCGAGCCCTGTGGCGGCCTCTATGGCGTGCTCCTCCCCGACCCCGGTCTCGACACCGACCTCGAGGTGTATGGCGCCACCACCTTCACCGACTATCTGCGCGACGCGCTACGTTGGGGTGGTTTCCCAGGGCTCATTCAGTACCAAGAACCCGACGTAGCTACCGTCCAAGCGCTGAGCGCCGAACTCGAGAGCTTCTGAACATGGCGAAGAACAAGCTTCAGACACCCGTTGAGAGCGGCACCTTCTGCGACGCTGATAAGATGATCACCTTGATGCGCGCAGGCGATATACAGGCCCTGGATCACATGACGCGCTGCTTCGGGCGACGCTTGCTCGATGTTGGCCGGCGTTATTGTCGTACAGAGACCGAAGCGGAAGACGCGATGCAAGACGCGCTGCTGGCCGCAGGCAAGCATCTACAGAATTTTCGCGCCGAGGGCAGCATTGAGGGGTGGCTGGTACGCATGGTGACCAACGCCTGTCATCACCTGCGGCGTGGGCGCAAGAACAACCCTGTGCTGCATGACGCAGGCGCTGTGCTGCTCTCCTCCAACCACTCACCCGAGCAGGCAGCGCAGGCTGGACAGCTATCCATGGCCCTGGGGGATGCCCTGCTCTCCCTCACACCTGATGATCGCACCATCGTGCTGCTCGCAGAGGCCGAAGGATGGACTGGCCCCGAGATCGCCGAGAAGCTCGAGCTCAGCGCGGGCGCGGTTCGCGTTCGACTCTCACGTGCGCGCGCGAAGCTCCGAGAGAAGCTCGAAGCCGCCCTCGATGTCAAGGATGTGCTGGAGCAGCGCTAGAGCGGCGATCAGCTAGTCGGACCGAGGAGGGCGAAGACGGCCGGAATCATTGGCTAGGCACGACGAGGGCGTTTGCCGGTGGCAAACAACCAAGGAGTAACAACGG
>JAFCZD010000515.1 GCA_019314525.1 Deltaproteobacteria bacterium | reverse complement strand
CATGCTGTCCATGTGACGTTTCATTGCATTCCTGGCGGCTACAGCCAGCGGGCGCTTGGCGAGGCCGGTGTTGCGGTTATGAATGCTGTGAAGGCACTCGCAGAGCATGGCGATGACGCGACCATCACCGACTTTCTCATCGAGTTCGACGAACGCGTGATGGTCGAAGAGTTCAGGGCATCCTGTCTCGCCAAGGTGAAAGAAACCGCTCCGACCATCACACGCGTACTTTGGCGTGGAGCCGACGCCAAGGGGTATCCCGCCTTCTGGATCGCCAAGATAAACGACCAACGCCATGTCTTCCTCGGCAAGATCGGCCGGCGCTGGGGGCTGGAAGAAAGCGATCCAGACAGCATCCTTGCGCTGATCCCAGACGATCTCTTCGAGGCCGCCGCGATGATGGTCTATGAACGCGATGACAAGGTTTGAGTGGTGCGCGATTGTTCAAGTCTTGGTGAGATGGGCGTTATGCGGAGACGCTGATGCGCAGCTCATCGAGAGCCTTCAGCGCTCGTGCTGAACTGGAAGCTATCCTTCGGTGGTAGGCAGTTCACCTTGATGCTCGTGAGGGTTAGCGTCTGGATAAAGGTTGCGGCCTCAACGACGATCTTGGTGGGAGCGGCGTGGAAGGGATCGCTGAAAAGCTCTGGGCAATTGTTTCAACTCGGTGATTCTGTCATTGGTCATCGACCTTGTTGGCCTTCAAGTTGTGGTCACGGGGTAACGAGCCAAGATAGGCGGCTTATCTTCTCTTTCCAAGTCCCACGAATAGGGTCCGATACGAACAACCTGACTCAATTCATTCCAGTCGCCGCTAATCTCCAAGATCGCAAAACCGGTGTAGCCGCCTTGATCAACATGTATCGTCAGACGTCCTGTGTGCACAGGGCCATGCTTTTCGCTGTAGTGCCCCAATACCAGCTTAGCGCGGCTTCCTTGAAGGCTCTCCATATTCCCCAGGAGCAGCGCCTCAACGGCTTGTTCTGTTGGACCGCCTCCAGATGGAAAATCCGCGAGGTTCCAATCGGCGTAGTCTTTCTCATAGGGCGTGCTGACACCCACGAACGCATCACGATGACCCCACTTCGTCGCCTTACCGGGGATGCATGAGGCTAAAGGAGCAAAATCAAACGCGCCGGGCTTGAGAGCAACGATGTAGTTCCAGGCCAAATCGAAGCCCTCTGACTTGAACGCACAGCGCATCATTTCGGCTCCTGCGAGGTAGGAGCGCACATCTTTTGTCCCCTTGGTGGCGAAGGCAGAGAGATCGGTGCTGCCGTATTTCTGACTCGTCACCGCTTGGACAAGGCTGTTGTCCACGAAGCCTACTTGGACCGCCCAACGATCAGGGTCCAACCATCGATACTGGTCCGCCTTGCACAGCCTGGAATACACCTGATGCGCCGTTGTGGCGTTGGGACACTCAAACCAATGGTAAACTCGTGAGCCCATTACATGGCCAGTATGTCACCACGGCGGTGAGAAGACGATACCTGGCTCGTTGCGTGGCTTGTTGGGCAGGGGCGACGGCACCTCACGGGCGCGCCAGGGGTGGCTGACGAGTTCGCGCTCTTGGCCGGGCCTGTGGCCTTGTGGCGGTAAAACTCACCCCGACCTCAGCAGTCGCCCTTGGGTCCTCCTCTTTGACAATCGCGCCCGGCTCCTCGTGATCGGCAAAGCTCGAGACCGCTTCCGGCCAGAGCTTGTGGGCGGTCTAGTCCCTAGTGTTCGTGCTGTAGCGCAGAGAGAAGTACACTGGCCCCATGGAACCAAGCCCCGAGACGGTGGTGCTTTGTGTGACTCCTGGGCTTAACGGCTCGGGCTCATCATTGACGTTCATGGCGGCGAAATAGGGCACGTGTGTCACAGGGTCTACGGCAAATTGGCGCGCCATCTGATCAAAGCCCAACCACTCGACGATGGGCTGCGCCGCATATTTGAGCTTATACGCCGCCGCCTCTGGGGGGACTTCCCAGCTGAGCGTGTAGCTCCCCCCTCCATCGCTCGTGACCTGCACGTTGGGGACTTCCTTCCACCCATAGCGCGGCGGGGGACGTTTCATGTCGAGGTAGAAGGACTGCTGTTGGTCGAGGCGCCGCGACTTCGCCAGCATATTCCTTCCCTCTGTGCCCTTGTAGCCATAGCTGATGTCCGCGTGTTTTTCGAACCATTGCTCTTGGCCAAGCTGGTTGTAGAGGTAGCCAAGCCAGCGCGAGCCCACATACCAATCAAAAGGGTCGTTGGCGGTGCTGGGATCGTCTGGCTCCGAATAGGGGTTCGCCTCGTCGAGCAAATAATCGTAAATAATCCAGCTGAAGAAACCATTGCGCCAGCCGGCCTCTTCGAAGTGGAATTGGGCGATACCGAGCAGCGCGTCCTCGAAGTCTTCACGGCGCTCATAGCCCACCGCTGGGTATGTCCGAAACATACGCAGCATCTGAAAGCTCACCTCTCCGAAGATCTCAGTACCGAAGTAGGAGTGAATCCCTCGCCCATTCCAATGAAAGTAGCCCCGTTCCAGGCTGCGCCCCCTGACGGTCGGGCTCTTGGGATCGTCACGTCCGTCGATAATAAAGTCCGCGCAGCGGCGTACCACGTCAGCGTAAGCGTCGTCATAGGTGAAATCATAGAGCCAGGCGAAGTTCTTCACATAACGCAGCCAGGCGCGGAAGCTGCTGGGCAAGTAATTGCTGGGCATGCGCCCATCCTCTTGCCAGCGCAGGTACTCGCCATAATCACCGATGCCATCCCGCAGCTTCTCGTCACCGCTCATCCAATACATCAGCGCCAACACCTTCGACATCTGATGCTCGTGGTCGGGGGCATCCTGCCCCCGAGGCGCCGGGCTGATGTTCAAATCCAACGTGCTCAGGTCCGTGTCCGCGCTATGGGCGATGGCCTTGTCGACGAAGAAGTTCGCGTACTCTCGCGCGCGATGATACCAGGTCGCGTGCCCCGTTCGCATGAAGTGCATCAGGGAGGTCACGTGGTGCGTATAGTTGCGTCTCCAGTGCACACGACGAACGATGGCAGCAAAACGTGGGTCAGTGTAGTCGGCCTCCTCGTGGCCGTAGTTGGCAAAATAGGCCTTCTCCTCCGCGGTGGTGACGAGTTCGCGCTGGCCGAAGACGGCGCCTACGTCACGGTAATGCGCGAAGGGGGCGCGGCCGACCAAAGGGTATTGAAGTTGGTAGAGGGTGGTGCGTGGGTCAAAAGCTGCGCGATGAAAATCAAGGCGAACGCTGCGTGAGAGGCGCCCGCCCCACTCCACCACAACACTCTTGGGCTGGTGCTGAGACCACAAGCCCACCTCCAGCACGCCATCACCGTCGACATCGAAAGAGGCCGGCCAATAGGCTGCCATCCACCGATAGGCCACCGCGACACCGTTATCATGCTCATCCGCGACGTCAGCGTACCCAAGGGTGAAGCTGCGCTCATCACCCGCCGCCTGCAAGACCTGGCCAGCCGCCTCGACCTGCAAGCCAACATAGGCGTCGTCGACCGTGTATTCGAACCCACCTGCCTGCCCCGTATCCGTGCCCGGCAGGGGCAGCTTCTCTGCTGGGTAACCCCAGGAGCTTAGCATCGCCTCGGCACTCAAGAGATAAGTTGAGTCGCCGAGAAACTTGGAGAAGCCCTGAAAGATGCGTGCCGTCTGCCCTGCCTGCAAGGTGCCACCAAAGGGGTTAGCTTCATCGTTGCCAACAAAGGTATAGGTTGGCGCGGAATCAAGAGCCATGGGCATGCGGGCCCTGAGGCTCACGAAGTGTCGTGCTTGATCGTGGGCTGCCTCGTCGTTGGCAAGGGACACTTCGAGGTTTACCCCGCTGCCTTCGCGCTGGAAGGTCATGCGGGCGATATAGGCGAGCAACTCTGCGCCAGACTCAGCGACGAGGTGCCCACGCACGCGCACCACAGCCTTCACCGGACCGTTCTCTTCGAGCACGACGCTCGGAGCTGGATCACGGACGCTGCTGTACTCAACGCCAGCGTCATCTGTGCCGATAAGATCGCCCCCCCTCTTCAGCATCTCCCGCCCATCCATCAGCACCGAGTCGAGCAGGTTGAACTGGGCCTTGCGAATGCGGAAGATGGCCGCGCCCGTGTCGACGAGGATCGTCTCCGCCGTCTCGGAGGCTAAAGGAGCCGCTCCGAAATCACCTTGGCCTCCGACGAGGTCAACCCTCGCCGTATGCCCTTTGTCCACGGAGGCGAGGAAGCTCGCCAGCACCCACTGCACGTTCCCTGAAGGGTAGCGCTGCAGCACACGAAACTGTCCAGCGCCCGCGCCCTCAAGCCCAAATTCGCTCGCGTCTCTCACCTGGCTTTCATCGGCGATGGGCACACCCACGCTGACGAGTTCACGCTTTCGCGCCCGCTGCTTGGGCACATAGAGCAGA
>JAFCZD010000514.1 GCA_019314525.1 Deltaproteobacteria bacterium | reverse complement strand
CGATTGCACCTCCAGAAAGGCCGCCGAGGTACACGTTGCCTTCCGGGCCAACCACCACGCTGCGCCCCCTGTCGGCTGAAGAGGAACCGAACCCTTCCGACCAGAGGTGAGCGCTGTCCATGGCATCCAGAGCCACGATGAAGATATCGCCGCCTCCCCCATATGCGGTGGCGCCTCCGCCGAAATCCACAGGTCCTCCACTGTAGCCCGTGACATATATCCGGCTGCCTTGGGGATCAACAGCGATGCTCTCGCCGCGGTCTGCGGCACCTCTCGCAGTGGAGCGGTAGGCCTTGGACCATTGGTGCAGGCCCCCTGCAGTGAACTTGGCCACGAAGATGTCATCACCATCAGCGATAAGGTCCCCACCGCCGAAATCTACCTTGTCGGTGAAATAGCCTGTGATGTAGAGGTTCGCGGCAGCATCCGTGGCGATCCAGAAAGCCCAGTCTTCACCCTTCTGGTTGAAGTTCTTGGACCAGAGGTGTGCCAGGTTCGTGGAAAAGGCCGCGATGAAGATATTGGAGCCCTCCTTGCCAGTGAAGGCACCTCCGCCAAGGTCCAGACCATTGGAGGCTCGACCTGTGAGAAAGACCTGATCGTTGGCGACGGCGATGCCATAGCCCTCATCGTCACCCAAAGAGGCAAAGGCTTTGGACTGGCGAAAGAGACCTGTGGAGCTGTAGCGGGCGATGAAGAGATCGTCATCGCTGCCATTGTTGCTGAACCCTGTGACGAAGACATTTCCTGCACCGTCCACAGCGATGGCGCGCGGGTAGTCTTCCTGGCCTTCGGCGCTCGTCAAAATTGACCCACTTGTGTTCGTGAGAATTGACCCACCCTTGGATCTTGAATTGTTGTTCAGAAACGGGTGCGAGGGGGCGTGTAGAGGTGCTGAGGCTGGATAGTCGTCGTTGGAGTTTTGGGTTGAGGTGGTTCTTAGGCTTCGTCGGGATCACGAAGCGACTGGCCGTCGATGCGGATGGTGTGGCAGTGGTGGCGGAGACGGTCGAGGAGCGCGCCCACCATCTTCTTTTGGCCTAGGAAGTCGTACCACTCTTCGTAGTCGAGGTTAGTGGTGATGATCGTGCTCTTCTTGCCGTAGCGCTCGTCCATGAGCTTGAAAAATATGTTGCTCTGCTCGGGGCGGAGATTGAGATATCCAAGCTCGTCAATAAGCAATACGTCAATACGCGTGAGGCGGTTTACAAGGCGTCGTGTGGAGTGGTCAGCGAGGCTGGTGTACATCTCATCGAAGAGATCTTGCGCCTTGATGTAGAGCCCTCGATACCCATTTTCAAGAGCAGAGAGCAAGATGCCACTGGCCAGTCCCGTCTTGCCCACGCCGGTGGGGCCGATGAAGACGATGTTGGAGCTGCGGGCGATGAAGCCGAGCTTGGCGAGTTGCCGAATGGCTGCGGCACGCACACTTGGCTGTTGCTTGAAGGGAAAGGTGGAAAGCGACCACCGCTCTGGCAGTTGAGCACGCTTGATGCGGTGCTCAATACTGCGCTCTTGTTGGTGCTGGTACTCCTCTCGCAGCAGCCACGCGAGAAAAGTTGAGTAGCTGACCTGTCGTTTCTCTGCCTTTTCCAATATGCGGTCGAGGATCTCGTGTATGCGTCGGAGGCGGAGGTTTCTCAGTAATTGTTCGAGTTCATCATCCATCATTGTCCTCTTTTTCAGGGGGGACCTCGAGCCGGAAGAAGTCTCCAGCGATTCGCTTCAGCACCATCTTTTCGATGCGGTCGAGGTCAAAAAGGTTGTATTGCATGGCTTCGCTGATGGCAGCGCACAGCGGCTCGGATGGGTAATCGAGATACATTCGATGGAGTCGGCGCAGGGGCCGGATGACGCGACCACTGTGCTTTTTGCGCAAGGCCGTGACGAAGGTCGCGAGCTGGGGCGATGCAGCACGAAGCGTCTTCTCTTCAGGAAGCTCAGGAAGGTCTCGACGCTGATGCCACCGCTGCTTTGTGCGGTGCTCCTCAAGGGTCTGGCGTCCGTTCATCCTGTCTTCAACCCGCACATGCTTGGCCACCAGGCGATGTCCATCGAAGATGCGCAAACGATCTGCGTAGAAGTGCACCGCGAGACGGCGACTCAAAAGTTCGATGGGGACTGAGTAACGATTGCTGTGCAACGTAACGTATCCTTCGATATCCACGATGCGGTAGAGCAGCTCGTAGACCTCAGGGATGTAGGCTGGAAGCGGCTTGAGATGGGGTTTCTCGGCGACAAAGAGTTCAATGGGTTTTGTCCTCAGGTGCTTTTTGTAGGACGCGTTCTTTGTGTCGCACCAGGCGCGAAATTGCGCGTTGAGATCAGGAAGGTCACCAAAGGTGCGCCCTGGGTAGAAGTTATTCTCTATGTAGTGGAAAGGACGCTCAACGCGAGCTGACCGATTGGCATCACCAATGGCATGGGCGATAAAACCAAAATTGAAGCGCTCACCCAACGCGTTGAGTTCGGCCGCAAAGATGGCATCGGGGCCACTGCCTGCGATGACAATCACCGAGGAGTTGTCCACCATGCACTTATCAGCGGCCCCACCAAAATAGGTCAGCGCATCCGTCAAGAAGCTTCTCGCCCAAAGGCGATTGTAGGTTGGATAACACTGCGCATAAATCATCCGCGAGTAGCAGAGGACAAGCGATGCACATTGCAGTCGCCGCATCTTGTCCCCCACCTTCACGTCATGCGGTGACGTGTCGTGCTGCATCTCCTCACCTGGGGCAAAGTGGTAGCGCCCCGCAGGCTTTTTCGGCACCACGCCTATCTTGTGGCGCCGACAAAAGCTTGTCAGCGAGGAGTAGCTCACCACGACGTCCTTGGCGGCGAGTTCCTCATGCACGCGGACCCAATTCCCCTGGCAGCTTTGGTGAAGGTCACGAATGAGATCGAGGTGCGGCGTACACGCTTCGCTGCGATGAAGCGTTGGCACTTCGCTGCAACCGCTTGTGAGCACCGTGCGCACAGCGTTGCGCGAAACCTTCGTCGCGCGAGCGATGGCTCGGATCCCCAAGCCTCGTGTCTTCAACGCCAAGATGGCCTCACGCAAATTCTGGTCAAGCATCGTCATCACACCTTGAGATAGGTAAAGAGCGCATCGAAGGCTTGCTGCACAGCGGACCATGCGTCCTCCATCGCAGCGCCAACAGGGACCTCGCCACGCTCGCGAAGCCGGCGTGCGAGACGCCGCATGATCGACTCGGCGGCATGCAAATCGGAGAGGATCGTTTCGTCGGGATGGACGGTGCGTGCTTCTGTCTTAGCCTCAGCTCGTGCTGCCAAGTAGAGCATCGGTTGTTGCACAAGACGCTCTTTCCCCTCGGCGTCGCTTTGTCGCCATCCGACATAGAGCGTGTGCATCTGACGCACGCTGAGTTTTTGCGAGGCGATGTGTTGCGCCAGCGTTTCAGCATGCGCAGCGTTGGCGCGCGCCAACGGCACCAGATATTTGCTCGCCGCGTAGGGGCAAAGCTGGCCCTTGCGGATCATCCCTTGCACACTCAGGGGCAGGCTTTCCACCAGCGCGATCCGACGAGATACCCAGCTTGGAGATCGCGAGAGCCGGGCGGAAAGTGCGACTCCGCCAAGTCCATGGCTGTCACGAAGCTCGCGCAGTAGCCAGCCATCCTCGAGGGCGGTGGCGTGGCTACGTTGGCGTTGGTGGTGCCATAGCAGCGCGTCAGCCTCTGAGAGATCAAGACATACCGCCTGGACCGTGTCATGTCCCAGACGCTTGAGCACCGATACCCGCAGGTAGCCATCGATCAACACATAGCGTGCAGGATCGCCTGCCGTGGTCACCAGCACTGGGCTTTGCTGCCCCGCCTCGGAAAGCTCCGCCATCAGCCGGCGCCGGCTGCTCGCGGTGACGATCCGTAAATCGCGGTACCGCAGATCCAGCTGGTGAAATTCAAGTTCCATCACCCATCACGCTATGGGTCTGGGCCATCTCGTTCCATCTCGTCTCGCAGCAACAGCGGGAGTACTCTTGGAGATTCCCTCATGATTGCCGCAAGTTGCGCGACGACTGCGTCTCGAGCCCAATCCTTGAGTACTTTTGAGGATTCCTCAATAACAACGCAGACTTCTAGACCGACTGCGTCTCGCACGGCACGCCACCGAAGTTTGGGCTCTCATGCATCGGTGGGGGCGCCGTCCAGAGTCGTCGCGTCCATCACGGTCTTGTCTGGCAGAGGGCCATCAATGCTGTCATGGGCGGCCGCGTCAGATGAAAGGTCGGTGTCGATCACGCTTTGGTCGCCAAGGCTTGCATCTGCCGGCGATCGGGCAAGGGGATAACCAGCGATCTGCTTACAACTTGGAGAAACGAGGAGGAGGAGGACAAGCAGCAGAAGCTTTCTGAATGGGTATGTCAGCCATGCACGGCCACCC
>JAFCZD010000109.1 GCA_019314525.1 Deltaproteobacteria bacterium | reverse complement strand
ACAACCCGTTACACCGATCAGCCTTGCAGCAACGCGCCGGCCTTCGACACGCTCGAGAACCAAACCGACGGGTCGCCTGTGCTGGTCCGTTGTCTTTGCCGCGAATCCGCCGACTCCTGCGTAGACAGCGGCAACAACGTGGTGAGCGGCACCACCATTGGTGCCTGCAAAGAGAAGGCGACCTGCGCTTCTTTGGGTGCCACGGGTGCTGTGGGTAGTACGTGCGGTTCTCTCCCCGATGGCTTCGGTGGCACGATCACCTGCAACTGCAGCACCGGCGGTGGCTTCGCCAACAACACCTGTGTCAGCGGGACGTGCACCTGCACTCCAACGCCAGAACCGGCCTGCACCTGCGATCTCAGCGGCAAGACCATCCCTGATGGTTGTGGCGGGAGTTACACGCTAAGCTGTCCTTGTAGCGGCACCACGCCTCTTTGCAACACCAGCGCGAAGAAGTGCTGCCCCGACTATAGCTGCAGCGCGTTGCCCACAGGCGTGCCAGCGGGGTCCTGTGGCGTTGTCTCCGACCCGTGCATGGGTGGAACCATCGCGTGCCCTTGTGACAAGACGAACAAGCCCAATAACACCTGCGTGCTTCAAAGTGGCGAGACCTGGGGCAGCAGTTGCTGTTGTGATCTCCCAGAAAACTCGGGCTATTGCGGCGACACCTGCGCCGATCTCGGCGCTGGCATCCATCAAGACGGCTGTGGCACAACCATCAATTGTGCGGGCTGATCGCCCTTTCTTAGCGAGATAGAGGACAACCATGTCTGCTCGACGTTTGACTTCGCCCCTGCTTTTCGCGGCCCTCTTCGCTGTGGGCTGCGATAGCGATAACCCTGTACCTTTCGCGGATGCCTATAAACCTGGCGTTGGCCAAGACGGTGGCTTGGCCAATGACGCGCGAGTTTGCGGCAATATTACGCGTATCCCCGAGCTGCCACCCTTTGACGTGCTCTTGGCGCTCGATACCTCCTACTCGATGGACTTCAAGGAGAAGTGGCTCTCCGTAAAATCCGCCCTCAAGGTCTTCGCCACCGACAAGAGCTTCTCCTCCATGGGCGTTGGTGTGCAGTACTTCCCGCTGCGTGCCCAATGCAAGGTCGCAGACTATGCTGCCCCTGCAGTGCCGGTGGCCAATATCACTGACGTCTCCAGCACCTTGGTGGCTTCTCTTGACGAGCAGCGTATGGCGGGAGGCACGCCGATGGTGCCCATGCTTACCGGTCTTTTGGAATACGCGCGTAAGTGGGCCGAAGAGCACCCTGAGCGAAATATTTCGATCATCATTGCCACCGATGGCATCCCTGATGACACTTGCATCGCCCCCAGCGACGACGCTATGCCCAACACCCTGGCCAACATCGTCAAGGTGGCTGCTGAGGCTGCCATGACTCGGCCACGCATTCCGATCTTTGTCATCGGTGTCGGCGGGGAGCTAACAGCACTGAACGAGATCTCCCAGGCTGGGGGCACGGGGGACGCCTTCTTGGTGGATACGGCCGAAAATATCCAGAAGGCTTTCCTCGAGGCGCTCAATGACATCCGTCGGACCATGGCTTGTGCCTATGATATCCCCGATCCACCCAGCGAAGAGCTGATACTCGACTTCGCCGCAGCCCAGGTGCGTTTTACCATCAACGATGAAGACCCTGAGTACTTCGAGAACGTGCTTGGCGAGGCTGGCTGCGCTGGGGCGCCAGACACCGGCTGGTACTACGACGATGTCGATGAGCCACGGAAGATCATCCTCTGCAAAGACGCCTGCAAGAAGTCCCACTCCGATGGTGGCAAGATTGAGGTGATCTTCGGTTGCCAGGCGCGCCCCTTCTAGTAGTCTCTCCTCCAGAATGAATCACTCACCCAAGAAGCGCACAGCGCTTCCACGGCTGGTCCATGGTGGCCGGCGGGATTTTCTCAGAGTGGGCGGCCTGGCGGCGCTCTCCCTCGCCATACCTGGTTTGGGGTGTGGCGGTGATGAGTCAGCACCAGGCATCGATCCCATCGATCCCATCGATCCTTTCAGTGTGGTGGCGCTGCCAGATACCCAGTTTTACGCCGATGAGTTGCCACAGATCTACACCAGCCAGACCCAGTGGATCGTCAACAACCAGACCCAGGAGAACATCGTCTTCGTCACACACCTTGGTGATGTGGTGGACAACGGGCCCAGCTTGCGTCAGTGGGAAAACGCCCGGGCTTCGATGAAGCTGCTCGAAGACGCAGGCGTGCCCTACGGTGTGTCCTTGGGCAATCACGATGTACAATACAGTGACAAGGAATACCAATATCCGCTCATGGTGGATCACTCCTGCAGCCCCTATCAGGACTTCGACTGCAAGGCGGAACACTTCCTCGAAAATTTTGGCCCGGCTCGCTATGAGCACGAGAGCTGGTTTGGGGGCAGCTCACCCAGCGGGATGAGCTCCTATCAAGAGATATTCATCACCCCTGAGCTGACGCTGCTCTTTTTGCACATTGCTCTCGATTTTCCCGCGGCGGAGCTGCGTTGGGCACAGCAGGTGGTGAATCAGCACCCCGAAGCAGCGATTCATGTTTCGACCCATCGCTACCTTTACGATTATCGGGTCGTGAAGGGGCTGCCTTTTCCTCTCAGCTCGTTGCTCGGGGGGCGCTCCCACGAGCTAGTCTACATGATCGACGCCAAGCTCTACTACGAAGACAGCATCACCGCTGCGAAGTTTTTTGCGACCTTCGTCGCCCCCAACACGAATATCTTCATGGTGCAATGTGGGCACGTGGATGGGGAGTATCGCCAGGTGAGCGAGAACGCAGCGGGTTTGCCCGTGCACGAGCTGATGGCCGACTTTCAGACGTTCGGTCATCAGGGTGAGGGGTGGATGCGGTTGCTGCGCTTCGATCCCGACAACAAGCAGGTAAGGGTGCGCACTTACTCCCCCCACCTCAAAGCCTATCGTGAGAATGGCGCGGGCTTGGACGCGTCGCTGAAGGCCATCGAGATCGGTTATCAGCTCTTCGCAGAGCGCTATGGCGCCCTGCTCGACCTCGAGGTATTGCGGGCGAAGATCGACTATTGGAGCGATGAATCGGCGGGTCGACAGGAGTATGCCGACCTGCTCTACGGCGAGGGCACCCGTGACAGTGACTTCACCCTCGATCTCGATTTGTCGGCTTATCCCCAAAGCCGCGCTTTGTGATCGCCACCTCTATCTAGATCGCTCTCAGGTAGGGCTAGCTGATTGGTGCTCTAGCGCTTGCCCATCTCGCGTTCCATGTCGCGCTTGACGTCGCGGTCACGCACTGTGTGGCGTTTGTCGTGTAGCTGCTTGCCCTTGCCCAGCCCCAGCTCTACCTTGACGCGTCCATCCTTGAAATAGAGAGAGAGGGGTACCAGCGTGAAGCCACGTTCATTGAGCTTGATGCCCAGCCGCAAGATCTCCCTCTTGTGCATCAGGAGTTTGCGTTCGCGCATCGGTTCGTGGTTGTTGTAGGAGGCTTGGGGGTAGAGCGCGATGTGGCATTTGGCGAGGAAGATCTCCCCATTCCGCACCTCGGCATAAGAGTCGCCCAGGCTGACACGTCCCTCACGCAGAGATTTGACCTCGCTGCCCTTGAGCGAGATCCCTGCCTCATGGCGGTCTGTGATGAAATAGTTACGGAAGGCCTGCTTGTTACGAGCGATGAGCTTGTGGCCCGGTTTGTTGTCCTTCTGGCTGGACTTTCCCTTACCCATGGTGGCGACAGTAGCAGCGCCGGGGGGTTTTTCAAGCGTGCCTTCTTGGTGGGGTGTGATCGATCACACCCTTCTTGGTGGATCACCTCTGTGTGTGAGCCAGGGCGATCCCTTCCACCCTTTCAGCGCCCGCGTGCAGCAGCGCTTGCGCACAGGTTGCCAACGTCGCGCCTGTGGTTGTGACGTCGTCAACCAGCAAGACGCGCCCGCCTAGCGGGCGCCGTGTGTCGAAGGCGCCTTGAAGTGCGCTTCGTCTCTCGGAGGCTGAGAGGGTCGCTTGGGGTGGCGTGCTGCGTTTGCGGAGCAGCAGATGAGTCGCCACTGGAGGGCCGAGGCGCAGCGCGCGCGCCAGGAGCGCGGCTTGGTTGTAGCCACGTCTTCGCAAGCGTTGTCGGTGGAGTGGCACGGGCACGACGAGATCGAAGCCTCGCAGCTGGGCACGTAGAGGGTGCCACAAAGAGGCCAGAGGCCAAGCCATCTCAGCACGGTCGTGGTATTTGAAGGTCATAATCGCCTCAGCCAGCTGTCCACCATAGGCATAAGGCACATGGAGGCGCGCTAGCGGGCCGAGGGGAACAACGGGCTCAGCACCCTCGATGGTGGGTTGGCATGGGTCACAGAAGAGCCGGCTGAGAGGCGGCATCTCTTCCCAGTTTTCGGGGCTGCGGGTCGCGTCACAGCCCAAGCAGCGCGGGGGTAAGAGCGTGTCCCAGGTGGCCTGCCAGATCAGAGAAATCCAGTTTCGCATGGAGCCCTTATCGGCTCTTATCGTAAAAGGTTGCGGCAGAGGTTGACCGTGGAGACGATCCATAGCAATTGACCACCTCCGGGTGGCCGTGCTATCCGAGCTATTGCGAGCTGTTGCAAGATGCCGACACTATTAAAAAAAGCACTTATGATCTTCTTCTGGGTTAGCGTCGGCGTCGGCTGTGTGGCGACGTCCAAGCCTGTGGCGAGCCCTGGGCCCGCCAAAACAGGTTGTGCGGGCGCCAACAAGAATGCCCCCAAGGTAGATCCTGCGAGTGAGTTTCTCGATCTCCACACATGTGTCGAGGAGAATGTGCCAGCCAGTCAGCCAGGGGGGACGCGCTGATGTCGGCAGAAGATCAAGATAGCTGGCTCTTTCCGCGCATGCGCAAGGATCAGTTGCTCACTTTCGCACGTAAGCATGGGCTCTTGGGCCTCGAGGGGCTCGACCGTATCGCGCTTATCGACCTCCTCCGGCGCTTCTTGATCAGGAGCGTGCAACGTTTGCGTGTGGGTCTTCCTCTCCTGCGACGTCAGAAGAGCCCTGTGGGTGTGGGTCATCCCACGCCAGCCTTCAAACTCGATGAGCGCTTGGTGCTCCTGGTGCGGGACAGTCGCACGCTCTATGTCTACTGGAATGTCGCCAAGGGCGCCCTCGAAGCATCTCTGAGCCGTGGTGAGCGGCTGCGTCTACGCTTGTTGGATGTGGTCGATGTCGAGGGGCGCTCCGAAGTTGCGGCTACTGTGGAGGTTCCCCTGCCGGCTTGGGCGCGGGATTACCACCTGCCCCTGCCCCGAGGCGCGCGTGACTATCGCGTGGAGGTGGGGAGTGTCCAAGTTGATGGTAGCTGGCGCGCCTTGCTCTGCTCCAACGTCGTTAGCGCACCTCATGAGGGGCCGAGCGGGGATCAGACGCAGCAACTCGAGACCATCACGGCCGAGAGTGACCTCAGAGAATTTCAGCCGCAGTCAGCCTTGACGTCACCCCCGCCTCCCGGACCTTCGCTCTTTTTCCATCCCGCCGATGAGCTGCCTCAGCTGGTTGGTGAAGTCGACGCGCAAGGGGCCTATGCGCCACCCGGTCGTGCTATCTCGCCCTTGGCTGTGGCTGAGGGTGATGTGCAGGTGGCGGTGCCCTTCAAGTTGCCCCATGGCTATGGTCCAACATCTGAGCAGGCTCTTGGCGAGGAGCCGCTCTTTGCTTGGCATCACCTGGCCGACGGCGAGCCTGTGGCCGTCGCCTTGGGCCCCACGTTTTCTTCAGCAGAGACCCTGGGGGTGTCATCGAGCGCATGCGCTGGGAGGGTGGCCTCCGGTTCCCTGGAGGTCGAGCTGTCGCCTGCGGCCAACCAAGCCAACCAAGCTGGCTCGTTGGCGATGGTGCTCCACGCTCACCTACCCTTCGTGCGTCATCCAGAGCTGGACCTCTCCCTCGAGGAAGGTTGGCTCTTCGAAGCCCTCTGCGAAACCTACCTGCCTCTATTGGACGCGCTCTGGCGTTTGCGGGATGAGGGCTGCGATTACACCCTGACCCTTGCGTTGAGCCCACCGCTGTTGGCGATGTGGTGTGATGAGTCTTTGCAGCAACGCTTCGAGCAGCACCTCGCAGGGCGCCTAGCTCTGCTCTCGCGGGAGCAGACGCGCACAGCGGGAGACCAAGGCCTTCAAGAGGTCCTGGCGCACTACGCTGAGCAGCTGGGGCGGGTCGAAGAGATATGGCGAACCTTGGATGGCGATATCTCAGGCGCCTTTGCTGCTCTACAAACGCAGGGCTATCTTGAGTTGATGACCTGCGCCGCCACTCATGCCCACCTCCCTTTGCTTTCGTCTGACGACGCGCGCTGGGCGCAGATCTCTATCGCAGTGGAGCAGCATCAGCGATTCTTTGGCGTCGCGCCGCGTGGCATCTGGCTGCCCGAGTGTGCCTACGAAAAGGGCATAGATGTTCTGCTGGCGCGGGCCGGGTTGCGTCATTTCGTGCTCGAATCACATGCTATCGAGCACGCTCGGCCCCAGCCCGAGGCTGGCACCTCACGTCCTATATTCTGCGCCGAGAGCGGTGTCGCCGCCTTTGGGCGTGATCCCCAGGCGGCCGAGCAAGTTTGGAGTCGGGAGAGTGGCTACCCCGGCGATCCTGTCTATCGCGACTTCTACCGCGATATTGGCTTCGATTTGCCACGGGAGGCCCTAGGGCCATTGGTCCCCGAAGATGGCCCACGCCGATTCACGGGCTTCAAGTACCATCGCATCACCGGCGGCGCTGAGCGCAAGGCGATCTATCACCCCTTGGTGGCAGCCCAGCGTGCGCGGCAGCACGCACAACACTTTTTAGCCGCACGGCAGCAGCAGCTCCAGGGAGGGGATCACCAGGCGAACCTCGTGGTCGCGCCCTATGACGCAGAGCTCTTCGGGCATTGGTGGCATGAGGGTGTGACCTGGCTCGAGGAGGTGCTGCGACAGGCCTCCACCACCAGGCATGCTCCACAGCTGGTCACCCTCGCGGGTTACCTCAATGCTCACCCCACCCAACATGTGGCACAACCCAGTGGGTCGAGCTGGGGTGAAGGTGGGTATCACGCCTATTGGTTGCACGAGAGCAATCGTTGGATCTACCCAGAGCTGCATCAGGCCACAGATCGTTTGGTCGCGGCTCTTCGTCATCTGATGGCGTGTGATGGCCCTGAGTTGATGCAAGAGCGCGCTGCGGCGCAGGCCACTCGGGAGTTATTGCTCGCTCAGGCGAGCGATTGGGCCTTCATGATGCGCGCTGACAGCGCTGCCGACTATGCACGTCGCCGAGTACGCCAGCACCTCGACCAAACCAACGCCCTCTGCCAGGACCTAGAGCAGGGAACGATCGACGTCACGCGCCTTGAGGTCCTCGAGTCACGAGATAATCTCTTTCCTGACTTGGATTGGCGTGCATTGGCTCAAGGCAACGCGGCTCAAGGCAACGCAGCACTGTAGGTCAAGTCCAAGGTGATCTCACCAAGGGTGGCTGGCATCTTCTTATGCAGGCGGATGGGCACAAAGAAGCGGCCGATCTTTTTGTAGCGGATCTGAAAGAGTGAGTTGTTCCCCGCAGCAAGCTTGGCGCGGGCCTTTTTGGGGATCTTGGTGTCGTCGGTGAAGCGAACCATCATTTGCGCTGAGCGCACCAGGTTGCGTCCACCTTCGAGCTGATAGTCGTATTTCATGCCGCGGATGACGCCTTTGGTGGAGGATCGTTCAATTCGCTCCACACGGTATCCTTTACCCACGACAACCATCATCTTGCTGCCTGCTTCGTCTTTGAGGTCGAAGTGGAGCTCGAGGGTCCCGTTCTTCTTTTCCACCTTAGCGTCGAGATCCTTGAGGTCGTGGAGGCGGCGTGAGAGGAAGCCGTTGCCCAGACCGTCGAGGAGACGACGCATCCGGTAGGTCATCGCCTGGTACATCTGTTGGTGGACCTTCGACTTACGGGCGAGCGTCTTGCCGTCTTGCATGATATTCCCAAGCTTCACCGAGGGTGGCCCTCCACTCCTCCAGTGCCCTTCCCCTTTGGTGCTGGTGTTCCTGTGCATGCTCGCATAGGCGAGCTTGAAGCGAAGTTCCCGTAAACCAAGGCGTTCGGCGTCGTAGTGGGCCTCGATGAGCTTTTTCAGCACATCGCGAACAGCACCCTTTTTCAGAGCATGCAGCTTCAGGGGGGGAATGGGCCCCTTGATGGGTACTGGGAGGTCTGCTCTGGGCTGAGGTGGCGCGTTCTTGGCTGCTGGTGAGGCCGTCTGGCTTGTGGCAGTGTTAGCAGATGCCTTCATGGGCTTCTGGGTGGGCGCGGTCCTTTCCTGCCCTTCGGGTACCGAAGGGCGGTTACAGCCGCAGAAGAGCGTTATCGTCGTGATCCAAATCCCGTATCGCATCATCAACCTCAAACCGAATCGTCGGTAGAGGCGCAGTTTAGTCGGCATATTGCTGATGGTCGAGATCTCGAGCTTCAGATCACTGGACAAAAGGCCCATGATTCACTGTAATACGGGGCAGCCATGAGCATTGACGTCAGCACTCTACTCGATCGAGCCCTTGGATCTTCGCTTGAGGAGCGTCGACACGCTTTTGTGGAGCTCGTTCGCTCCAAGCATTGGCGTTTGGTGCTCGCCCCTCATGTTATCTCATGTCAGTCCATTGGCGACCGAAGCGCAGCCCAACCTGACAACGTTGTCTTCGAGGAGGCCGCCGAGGCTATCGCGAGCAGCGAAACCCGGGTGCAGCGCGCCCTCGAGTTGGCCGCAGTGCGCTTCGGTGACGCGATGTTGATGCCCTTGGCTCGCCACATGGGCAGCGCCTTCATCGAGCCTACGCTGAGCCACCTGCGGACGGCGGAGGGCGAGCGAAGCATTACCCTGCAGCGAGCCTTGCAGGTGGCAGACCTGAGCTGGGTCAAGCATCCATTGGCGACACCTGTGGTGCGCCGCCAGCTGCGTATTCAAGACCAGAATCGTGTCGTGTTGATTCAGTGGCTTTCGCAGGCAGGGGTGCTCCACCGTTATGTTGGTGAGTTACGCGATTACCCGCCGGTCGCGCTAGAAGAATGGGGCGCCCTGGGGCGCTCACAGATCCATGATGATTTTCTTTTCGATCTGGCGATGGCGACGCTGCCTCATATGCCAGGCCCCCTCGTCTATCTCTTGCGCCTGAAGCCCGTCAGCAAGGTCGTTGCCCAGCGCGTGATGGCATCAGCGCGTGGCGACTGGGTGAGCGCAGCCTTGGAATCGACGATCATCGATGGTCTCGAGCATGAGCTCATCATCCCCCTCGCCGAGGTCGCCGTCCGGCTCGGTGGGCGCAGCCTGTCGACGGCTACGGCCTGGATTGGGGCCGCCAAGTTCTCCAAGCGGCTCCTCGGGATGTTGGAGGAGGTGATGGAGCGCGAAGGTCGTGAGCGGCTCAATGAGGTGCTGTGGATGGAGCGCCGCATGCCTTCAGCCGATCGTGCCCTGGAGCATGGGCGCCGGGGGCTCGAACCCGACCTGATGGATGCTGCGGCGCTGGTGCGACAACTTCGCACCGACCGCGCCGTCGAGCTGGTGCGTGAAGTGTTGGAGACTCCGCGTGAGGCGATGGTGGAGGCTGTGTTGCATCCCCTCTGCGCTGTGCATGAGGAGTGTGCCCGCGAGGTGGCCTACCTCGGCGACTCAAAGGTGCCCCAGGTCGCCGAGCGTGCCAAGCGTGCTCGGCGCTGGGAAGACGTCGCCTGGCCACCCGATGATTCAACACAAGAGATCGAGTTCGACTAGTTGACTGGGTGCCCTTGGCCCGAGCCGTATTAGCCTGTGGAGGATGACATGAGCGAAGGACTGCATATTTGCAAGGCGCTGGCTGTGATGTTCAAAGAGAGCGACGAGATGACGGAGGAGGCGATCAACTTCGTCGCCATGACCGCGTTGCAGGTTGGCCTCTCAGAGCAAGAAAACAGCGAGGTCCAGCAGGCCCTCAAAGAAGGTGGCGATTACAAGAGCAGCCTCAAGAGCATCGAGAGCAAGACCGGTCGTGGCCTCTTTTTGCGCCGCATGCTCGCGGCTGTGCTCCTCGATGAAGAGATCAGCGAAAAAGAGCAGGGGCTGATCGACCAGGCCCTTCAAACCTTCGACGTTAGCCTCCAGCAAGGCGCGGAGCTGATCGCTTGGACGCGAGTGGGCCTTGACGTCGAAAAGAAGCTCGTCTCCTTGCTCGCCAAGGTCTGAGTGTTATGACCTCGGCAGGCAGGCTTCCCCCATGGGTCAAGGTGCCTCTGCCTGGTCGCGGTGACTTCTATCAAGTTCGCAAGCGTTTGCGAGAGCTGCAGCTGAACACGGTCTGCGAGGCGGCGCGTTGCCCCAATATGGCTGAGTGCTGGGGCTGTGGTACCGCCACCTTCATGATCCTCGGGGATGTATGTACACGAGGTTGTCGCTTCTGTGATGTGACCTCGGGCAAGCCTTCACCTCCTGACGTCGAGGAGCCTGCCAACCTCGCGGCGGCGGTGCAGGCGATGAAGCTGCGTTATGTCGTGATCACGTCTGTTGATCGTGATGATCTCCCAGACCAGGGGTCGTTGCATTTTGTCGTGGTGGTGCAGGCGATCAAGGCCACCTGCCCTGAGGTGATCGTGGAGCTCTTGACCCCAGATTTTCGCGATGACGCGACGGCCATCGAGGCTGTGGGGCAGAGCGGCGCCGAGGTGTTGGGGCATAATATAGAGACCACACGTCTGCTGACCCGCGGCGTTCGTGATATTCGCTGCAGCTATGATCAGTCTCTGCGGGTACTCGAGCGTTTTCGAGCCTTGGGGAGCACGCACCTGGTCAAATCCTCGTTAATGCTCGGTCTGGGGGAGGCACCACAAGACGTGCTCCAAACCTTGGGTGATCTACGGTCGGTAGGCGTCGATTGGGTGACCCTTGGACAATATTTGCGGCCCACCCGCAAGCACCTCGAGGTGGCTCGTTTCGTCTCCCCCGAGGAGTTCGACGAGCTGGCCGTCGAAGCTCGGGCCATGGGTTTTCCCTTGGTAACGGCTGGGCCTTTGGTGCGCAGCTCGTATCGGGCGGCGGAGAAGGGTGCGCAACAACTCCTGCGGCAGCGCGCCTTTTCGACCCGCTGACTTCGACCAGCTTAGCCTGAGCGGACCACAAACTCGCGGACGCCCACTACGGTGTTGGCTTCAACATCCACGAGGAAGCTGCGTCCTTTGCCCACGGCGGCGTCGAGGTACATCAGATACCAGACATCGATGGTCCAATTTTGCAGCCCACTCTCACATGGGGGCGTCCAACTCACCGCCTCGAGGTCTCCGAGGTAGTCAGGGCGGGCGCTGCGGGTCTCTGTTCCAAGTTTTTGGAATTGCTCAGATTGACGGGCCGTTTGCACCGCATTGCGACCGATCTTTGGGTCGATCTCACGGCGCCAGGCGCTCACGAGGCGGGTCTTGGAGATGCCACTCTCATTGTCCAGCTCAGCCTCGTAGGCTTCATCCGCGGTGAGGCCAGCGAAGTCGGGGACATCAAACTCAGGGAAGCGGTCTTGGGCGTTGATCTGCTGTGAGCGCGCGGAGAACTCGGCTTTGCCGGCTCTGAGCGTCGCCGGTGAATAATAGGCGTAGATCCGCAGGGTGGTGGTGCGCGAGGGCAGCCGATGATCCCAATCGACAACGGGTAGCACGCCTTGAAACTTAGCGCCTCCAAAGGCGTGCAGAGTGGGCAAGGTGTCACGCAATCGCGCGAGATGGTCTTCAGTGCAAACCAGCTTCTGGTAGGCGATTCGTGGGTGGCGCTGCAACGCAGCGACTATCTGGTTGGGATCCAAACGTCTCTCGGGGCTCATAGGTGAAAGATAATATACGCGATAAAGCTACGGGAGCGCCACAAGGAGATTGCGGTGAGGTGGTTTTGGGAGTTCACACCAGCCGCCTCCCATGAGCGTTGCCGCTGGGGGTGTCGTCGTAGACTTCGATCAGGTGATAGATGCAGGCGATTTGCACGCCGTTTCCACGATGTACGAAGTCATGAATCGCGTTGGTATAGGCCACCACCTCACGCTCATAGGTGGAGAGGTTGGGGTTTTTGGGGTGAAGGAGCTGGGGCACTGTGCGTAGCTCGAAGGTGGGGTAGGCGAGGAAAGAGGCTGACGCGATGGGGTTGACCATCATGTTGAGGAAGGTGTGGGTGAAATAGGCGGGCTCGGTGAAGAGCTCGAGAGAGACCTTTCTCTGCATATCGAAGAGATCTCTCTGCTGGTAGAGTTTGGCCAGAAACTGGATCTTCTCCACCATCTTGCCCTGAAAGCCCTTACCCGTGCCTTCGATGCGTTGGCCTTCGGCGCGTACCTGGCGCAGGGTCGTGGCCAGCTTTTCCTTGCGTGGCAAAAAGCCCAGCCCCTTGTAGGCCGTGTTGAGAGAGACAGCCGAGTCGCGGGATGGGCCGCCATAGGTCGCAACACAGCCGTTATGAGGCCCTGCCAGGTCACGGGTGGAGAAGCCGTGCTTTGCCAGTCGCCGGAGGCGCTCCATGCGCTCGGTGATGCTCCAGCGATAGTAAGCCTTGGGGAACTGAGCCAGCTTCAGGTCGCGCCAGCGTCCTTCGATGCGTGCACGAATGATGCCTGCCGAACACCGCGAGGTGTCCACTGTATCGTGCACAAAGTAGTCGCCTTCCCGCCACCATTCGGTGGGATCGGGTGTCTTGTTGGTTGCTTGGCGCGACTCCAGAGAACAGGCGAGACCTAGAGCGCTGGCGCCCGAGGCGCCGATGAAGGCCCGTCGGCCGATGGAAGCGGTCTTGTTGGTAGACATCGAAGAGGCAGCCTAGACCTTCGCGGCGTGAGTCGCGAACGAAAAGAAACGGTCATCTACCCTAAGGGGTTGAAGCAGGAGTAGGAGACGTTGAAATC
>JAFCZD010000513.1 GCA_019314525.1 Deltaproteobacteria bacterium | reverse complement strand
TAGGGGCTGTTGGAGGGCACGTGGGCGCGACGGAAGATCGTGGTGGCGTGCTCTGCGGGCCAATACCACGAGCCGCCGCGCACGATCTTGCGGCGATAACCTTTGCAGGGTTCGCCCCCCCGGCACGGCCCTTGTGGGTTGACGCCCTCGCAGGCTTTGCCGCAACGCGCATAGCTCCCTGAATACCAATCGTAGACCCACTCCCAGGAGTTTCCGGCCATGTCGTAGAGCCCATATTGGGTGGGCGCGCGCGTTCCAACGGCGAGGGTGCGCCCCTTTTCTGGGTGATGTCCTTTGAGCTTCTTCACGCCGCATGAGCGGCCGCGGTGGTCTTTGATCACCGCCCGCTTGCACGTGGCGCGCTGCTTGCCCCAAGGGTAGAGGCGACCGTCGGTACCGCGAGCGGCCTTTTCCCACTCGGCCTCTGTGGGCAGGTGTTTGCCCATGGCTTTGCAATAAGCCACGGAGTGATACCAGCTCACGCCTACCTTGGGCTGCTTGGGGCGGCTGTAGTCGCGGTACATCGTGCGCGCTGCTTTGCATTTGCCGGCCTTTGCGCACGCGGCGTAGTCAGCGACCGTGACCTCGTACTGATCCATGTAAAAGGTTTGCAGCTCAATGGTCGCCTGGGGCCGCGCGTTCTTCGGGCCCGTATCCGAGCCGCGGATGAAGGCGCCGCCAGGGATGCAGCTCATGCCCTCAACGGGCTTGGCGCAGGGCGCGATGGCTTGTCCGTCCGAGAGCTTGGGGGCCGCTGTGGCCGTGGCGCAGAGAAGCATCGCGAGGGCCGCCGTGAGGGACATGAAGGTGGGCATCTACGACTCCTGGGGTGAGGTTCCTGGGTGAGACGGGGAGGGAGGGTAGCATATGCACCTTCACCCTTCTTTCTTTAGCCACTCTTGCAGTACAATCGGGCCTCTCATGCAAGTCTTGCTTTGCTCAGAAACGTCGTGGTTTCACAGACGGTGCACATGCTCCGGCATGTTGTTGACAGCCGCGCTGATCTCCCTTGCTCCCACAGCTCACGCCCTCGATCGTGCCGAGGTCCCCGTCTTTCGCTATGTCAACGCCGAGGGGCGGCCAGTGTATGTCAATGGCTTGGAGCGCGTGCCAAAGCGTTATCGCAAGAGGGCCAAGGCCCTCGACCTGAGCCGCGTCTCCCTCAACCGAAAGCTCGGAAACGAGCTCAAGCGCGAGGTGGACCGCCGCATGGCTCAGCTCCTCGTCACCGATGAATGTGGTCGGCGTCGGGCCGCAGTGGGTGGGGGCTTCTGGAGGGTCTTGTGGCGTGACCATAGTCCCTTGGTGGTCATCGGCGGCGCGATGCTCTTGCTCCTGCTCATCACGCCCTGGATTACGCGCCGTATCGGCGGCCCGCGCTGGAGTCGTGTGCTGATGATGGTGCTGCCGATTCTGGTGCTGGCGGGTCTGTGGAGTACATCGGCGGTGCAGGCCTCACGCACCTTGAGCGTGCTCGAGGCCAAGGCCCGGCCGTGTCAACGCGAGACCTACACGGAGAGTAGAGCGCCCGACGCGGTGAAGAGGGGTGAAGCACCGACGCTGCGTGACCAATGGTGGATGCTTGAAAAACTAGAGGCAGATGTGAAGAGGGCGCACGAGGTACGCGAGAAGGCCCTGGAGGCAATCCGGTGAGGTTTAACGTTGGAGGTCCGATCCTGTGTTGTGCTTTCACGCTGGTAGCGGGCTGGGTGGCCGGTTGCGGCCAGCGCCCTTCTAGCGCTAGCGCCGAGGACGGTTCAGGCAGCCGCACCGAGTGGGGACCTGTCGTTTCCTTTGATGGCACGGACATCTCCTCCAACCCTTGCGAGTCGGGTTGCGAGGCGCGGGTCTGTGGGCTGGACCCGGTGTGTGGGGAGAGCTGCGGTAGGTGCCCGACTGGCCAGACCTGTACGAGCCAGGGCACGTGCTGCGAGGGCGTGGGACCGGTCGTCATCGACTCGGTTGGCGAGGTGGAGAATACATCGCTCGGCCTTGACGCGGCGGGCAGGGTCCACATCAGCTACCGTGCTGCCAGCGGTGGCCTGAAATACGCAACGAACGTCTCCGGACAATGGGCCACCACCACCGTTGACTCCGTTGGCCCCGCTCACCCTCTGGGCTCAGGTATGGCGCTGGCATTGGACGCAGCGGGCAAGGGTCACATCGGCTATTACGACAGTACCAACTCCATGAAGTACGCGACGAACGCCTCCGGTGTGTGGGTCACCACCGTCATTGACTCCGAGGCGCACTGGGTGACGTCGCTGACGTTGGACGCGGCGGGCCAGGTCCACATCTACTATGGCGGATTCGAGGGCAACTTGAAGTACGCAACCAACGTCTCCGGCGCATGGCTCATCATGACGCTCGACTTCGCTGGCGCGGGTCCCAGCGGGTCCTTTGCGTTGGACTCGGCAGGCAAGGTCCACATCAGCTTCCACACATGCGTCCACACCATCAAGACCGTGGACTGCCACCTGAGGTACGCGACCAACGCCTCCGGCTCCTGGGTAACCTCCGACGGGCTTGACTCGGTCGGCATGTGGGGGCACTCGTCCTTAGCCCTGGACGCGTCGGGCAAGGTCCACATCGGCTATGCTGGCCCGGACAGTTACAGCCTGAAGTATGCGACCAACGCGTCGGGCACCTGGGCGACCGTTAAGGTGGACTCCGACAGTTTGTGGGGCACTTCCACATCTCTGGCCCTGGACGCAGCGGGCAAGGTCCACATTAGCTACCTCGACGGAGACGACTTCGATCTGAAGTACGCGACAAATGCATCGGGCACTTGGACGACCAAGGCCGTGGACTCCGCTGGCGACGTGGGTGAGGGCACGTCGTTGGCCCTGGACGCGCCGGGCAAGGTCCACATCAGCTACTCCGACATGACCAACGGCACACTTAAATATGTGGCCCTTTGTCCCGAATGAGGGAGGAGACGACCAGGTGAGGTTAACGTGGAGTGGCTAGCACACCATCTCGATAGGGAGCTTTTCTACCTCTCCCAGACGCCGGTGACCGTGCTCTCTTTGCTGGTGCTCTTGGCGGTGGCCTTTGGCAGCGCCTACGCCGGGCCGTTGATCCGCAGCGTCTTGCGAGCGGTGGCTCTGGGCAAAGAGACCCAGGGGGATGCGCCTGCGGGGTCCGCGAGGAAGTTCGGTTGGTTTGCGGGGGTCTTCACCCCGAGTATCCTCACCATCTTGGGCGTCGTCATGTACCTGCGCATGGGGTGGGTTGTGGGCAACGCTGGTCTTGGCGGTACCCTCTTGATCGTCGCCATCTCGCATTTGATCACCATCGCCACTGGGCTCTCGGTCTCGTCCATCGCCACCAACCGCACGGTGGGTGCGGGGGGCGCCTACTTCATCATCAGCCGCTCCCTCGGAGCACCCGCGGGCGCGGCCATTGGTATCCCGCTCTTTTTTGGGCAGGCCCTCTCGGTGACCTTCTACATCGTCGGCTTCACCGAATCTCTCTCACGCATGTTGCCTGGGATGCCAGAGCTGCTGGTGAGCAGCGCTGTCTGCCTGCTCCTGACGCTCATCGCCCTCAAGAGCTCTGACCTCGCCATCAAGGCGCAGTTCTTCGTGATGGTCGCCATCGTGATCTCACTCATCTCGTTTTTTGCGGGGCATGCCGAGAAGCCCACGGGCATCGAGTGGTGGAACCCCAACGGCGCCTCGTTCGCTGAGGTCTTCGCTGTGTTCTTCCCCGCGGTCACTGGGATCATGGCCGGGGTGGGCATGTCTGGGGACCTCGCTGACCCGCGTAAGGCCCTGCCCAAGGGCACGATGACGGCGATCTTCGTCGGCATGGTCGTCTACATGGTCTTCCCCATCTGGCTCTCTACCAACGCCACCAACGCCAACATGATGCAGAACACGCGCGTGGTTTGGGACATCGCCGCCTTGCCTTCGTTGATCTATGTGGGTGTTTGGGGCGCGACCCTCTCTTCGGCTGTGGGAAGCATCCTCACGGCTCCGCGCACCCTGCAGGCGCTAGCGGCCGATGGGCTCGCGCCACGCTTCCTCGCGCGTGGGTCGGGGCCCTCCAACGAGCCGCGGCTGGGCACCTTGCTTACCTTCGCCCTCGCTCAAATGGGCATCCTCCTGGGCAGCCTCGACGCCATCGCGCCGATCCTCACGATGTTCTTCTTGGCCACCTATGGTTTCACGAACCTTGCCTGCGGCCTCGAGAAGTGGGCGGCGAGCCCAAGCTTTCGGCCTGACTTCAGCGTGCCCTCGGCGGTGAGCTTGGTGGGCGCCTTGGCGTGCTTTTACGTGATGAGCATCATCGATATGTTGGCCATGGTGGGTGCCTTGGTGCTCAGCGCCGTGATCTACCTCGTGGTGCAACGCCGTGTCTTGGGCACCACCTACGGCGACGCACGCCATGGCATCTGGTCGGCGCT
>JAFCZD010000512.1 GCA_019314525.1 Deltaproteobacteria bacterium | reverse complement strand
TCCCAGCCATGGTGGGGCATCATCACGGTGGCTTCGGCAACGACGCTCCCGCCGATCTCCTCCACGCGCACGGTCTTGACGCCCGCGGTGACGCCGCCTCCGGTGGAGCCTGCTCCATTGCTGGCCACGAGCTGCAGCAGGTGGGGGCCCGAGTGCGTGGGCGTGACATCGGCGAGCACGAGGGTGTCACCCGGATCGCCCCAGCCCTGATAGTGAAATTTTCCGTGCTCGGTGACAGGGGTTCCGCCCATGGCGACGAAGCTCGCAGCGCCGATCACCCTCACGCGCTCCCCATGGGCTCCCCAGAAGCAGGCAGGCATGGAGTGCTGTGATGCGTTCTTCGAGCCGGAAAAGAGGCTCTCCAGGGCGTAACAATGGCTCTTGGAGCTGGCGCTGCTCTGAGCGTCACGCCAGGAGGTCGTGGTGCCCGGCAGAGCTGACGCGATGCGCACACCATCACGGTAGATGTTGAAGGTGATGTCGCTGGCTGCTTCGCCGCCAGGGTCCAAGGAGAGTTGGATCTTTCCATCGACGAGGCTCACGCTGCCGAGCCGCGGTGGCTGGGGCGAGAAGAGGTTACGGTAGTCGCTGACGTCGTTGATGAGGGTCATGGTGGAGGCAGGCTCCGCCCGTTTTTCGAGCACCACATCCAGGCGGTGATCCCCTGAGAGTTCATCGTGGCTGATGAAGCGGTCTCCAATCTCTGTGCCGTCGAGGCGCACGGTGCGCACGCGATAGGCACCTTCGTGGGGAGTGTTCTCACGTAAGGGCAAGTGCACCACCACGCTGAGGCGATGGCCGCGGTAGGGGAAGCGGTTGAGCACGAGGGTATCGGCAGCGGCAAAGATCCCATTGCGCAGGGCGGTGGTGATGAAGGGCTGGGCGCGGATCCCCGCGCTGCCGATCTCGAGGCCGAAGATCACATCTTGCACCATGGATAGGTAACCCGCCACGGACCAGAGCTGCCGCTGGGAGTTGACCACTGGGCCGGAATACGGGTCATCCTTGACCCAGGGTTCCCCCGAGACCATCTCGAGGTTTTCCATATTGGAGAGGTTCAACGCTGCGGCGTGCACCAAGGAGCGCACGGTGTGGTCGACGACCTTGGCGTTTCTCACCTTACGCGCGGCTTTGAGCCAGTAGGCGCTGACGAAAGGCCAGATGGCGCGGTTGTGGTAAATCCTCACCTGCTGCTGTTGGGGCCAGATCACGGGCACACCAAAGGGTAGGTGTGGGTAGTTCGCCACGGCGTCGCGGGCTTGAGTTTCGTTGAAGACGTCAAAGAGCACGCCCAGCGCGGTGCCAAGCAGATCGTGGTGCTGGACAGGCGCTTGGTCGAGCTCGGTGGTGATGAAGGTGGAAAAGAGCTTGCGTGAGTCGAGGGTGAAGCGTCCAGCGATGGCCGCGCGCAGCTCGAGGGCCCAGCCTGCGTAACGTGTGGCGCGCGCCGTGTCGCTCTTTTCCGTGGCGAGTCTTTCGCCCAACTCGAGCAGCCTCAAGTGGCAGAGGTTCGTGGAGAGCGCCTTGGACATGCCAATATGGACCAGGTCATCTTTGACCCAGCTGGGGTAGGTCTGTTCGCGCCAGTCGAGGAAGCTCTGCTCTCCGCGGTAGAGCCCGTCACGCGCGTCGAGCACCACCTGGCGGTCATGTTCGATGGTGTTGAAGACGACGGGGGCTGCGCCATCGCGGAAGGCCTCGCGCTCTGCTCCTTCGAGGAGGTTCAGCAGCCGGGCAGCTCCCAGCGCCCAGACGGCGCGGTCGCTGGAGATGGGATAGCTGCCCCCCGTGCCCGTGTCCTGGACGATCTGGGGTGAGGTTTTGTCGCGGAGGTTGGAGGTCTTGAACTCAAGGGAGTTTTTCGTACGGGTGGGGTCGAAGCCAGCCAGGGCCAGGTCGGCCGCGTAAGAGATATCCCGGGTCCAAACATAGGTCCAGAGGCGGCCCGTCTCAAAGCAACCCCCGCTTGGGCAGGGGAGGGGCATGTTGTCATCAAAGGCGTCGTTTTGAATCGCGTCCACGCTATTTTCGCGTGCTTCCGCCAGGGCGAGGGCGTAGAGCGCGTCGAAGAGGGCGTGGCCGGTGGAGATGGAGGCAGCGCCTGGCAGTTCCTGCACGATCCGGGGGTTGGCTGGGAGGTCGTCGCGTCGTTTGGTGGTGGAGCTGAGGGTGAAGGTGTGCTCGCAAGGCTCCCCTTCAACGCTGACGCGAGCCTCACCACGGGTATCGGAGATGACGGTGCCTGATCCCTTCAGTCCAGTAGCCTCGATACACGTCTCCACGGGCGTCATCATGTCCGCATCTGGCGATCCTGCCTCCATGGGTTGAAGATCCAAATCTGGCGTGAGGGGGAGATCCACCAGTGGGCTCGTATCCCCGGCGTCGCGGTTGAGCACGTCAACCGCTGTGCCCCCTCCTGAGCAGGCTGAGACCACAGAAAATAGCACGATGCACGGCAGAAGCTGTTCGATCATGCCCCTCTTGTGCCACGACCCTGGTTTTCGGGCAATGCGCCCCAAAGTCAAGGGGCGGTCAAGGTTCGTCCGATAGTGCGCGTGGGGGGGGGAGAAATATGGGAGATTTTGGCATTAAGCCAGGGGAAAGATGATTCGGGGATCGGAGAACAGGCGGGAAAAAGCCAGCCAAAGCCAGCTCGGGCGCGCACTACCGGACGATTCATCTATTCTTTTTTATCACACGTCATACTTTATGACGCGCTGTGTCTAACCTCCACACATATGACTCCGATGGCGCATTGCGTCAAGAGCTTCTCTACCTTTCTCTGCTGCATAATTCTTCAGAGATGAAGATCGTTTACGCATTGAAGATGCGATCCATGTTTTAATGGAGCCATTGACAGCAGGGGAGCGCATGTCCCAATCGCGCCCGGTGATGTTACGGGGTGCCCCAGTAACCACCGGGCTATGCTATTTCTTACGCCTCTTGATCCAGCTGCGCTGGCTGGCCGCCGGTGCGACTGCCGCGACGATCTTTGTCTTTCAGCAGTGGATTGGCACCTCTTTTCCTTACCCTCTGCTCTACCTCAATGCAGCTTTCATTGCCCTCTACAACCTCGGCTTCTACCTCTACGTTCACAAGAACTGTCCGCTAGACCCACCCTCGCTAGAGACAGCAGTCGATCAACAGCGCAATCGCGCCTTTCGTAACGTCGGCCTCTTGCAGATCAACCTTGATCTCATCGCGCTCTTCTCCCTCCTTCACTTTTCGGGAGGCTTGGAAAATCCCTGTGTGCTATTTTTCATCTTCCATGTGGTCATCGCGGGGATCTTGCTCTCGCCTCGTTGGGCCCTGGCGGAGGCGGTCTTTGCTTCGTTCCCAAAGGAGATCCTTAGTGGGCTCGACCTGACCCATGCGTGGCTCTTTGTGCTGGGCCTGCCAACGATGCTCTCTTTGACCATGCTGGGGCTTTCACTCTTCACCATCCTGATTATGCGAGAACGCCGCCGGCGCAGCGTCGAGATCGTCTGCCTCTCACAAGATCTGGTCACCAAGAATGAGCAGCTGCTGCGGGCCGATGAAGGTCGCCGAGGGTTGCTCGCTGTTGCTTCTCATGACCTCAAATCACCCATCGCCGCGGTCGCTGGGTACTTGATGACCCTGCGAGGGGGCTATATTGGCGAGATCAACGACCGTCAGGGGGAGGTGCTCGACAAATGCCTCACTCGCCTCGATGGCCTGAAGAACTTCGTCTCTGATGTTCTCAGCTGGACGGCTATTGAGAGTGGTCAGCTGCGTATGGAGATGCGTCGCATCGATCTCATGCCTTTGCTCGAGCAGGTGGTAGAGCATTATCGAGACCGGGCCAAGTCCAAGGGGATCAGCCTCGAGCTCGAAGGCATCGAGGCCTTGCCCGAGGTGGAGGCGACCCCGGAGCGAATGGTGCAGGTTTTCGAGAATCTGATCTCCAACGCTGTGAAATATACAGAGAAGGGGGGCGTGGTGGTCATCGCGGAGGTGCGACCTCAGGTGCTGCGTATCATCGTTCGCGACACGGGGATCGGCCTCAGCGCCACGGAGCAGGAGCGCCTCTTCGAGGGTTTTTTCCGCGCCAAGAAGGTCAGGAAGAAGATCGAGGGCACAGGGCTCGGTCTTTCTCTGGTCAAGGGGCTGGTGGAAGCGCATCAGGGTACGATTTGGGTCGAGAGCCAAGAAGGACATGGTTCGAGCTTTATCGTCGAGCTGCCGCGCGCTGGCTAGAGTACCCAGTAGACAGCCAGTCAAGCTCCATCGCATACTACAAGATGAGATGAGCGATTCAGGGGCAGATAATTCACAAGACAGGCGTGTAGCCCCTCGCTGTGCCTATTCAGCAACGGCGGTGGTCTATGTCGCCAACGAGCAGCTTGTTTGTCGCGCCATCGATATCTCCACCAGCGGGATGTTGATCATCCCTCCCACCCGGCGCGAGCGTGGCTCGTTTCTGCGGGTGAACCTCAGCTTGCCCTCTTTCGACGAGGTGCTCGATGTAGACGCCATTGTTGTGCGTGAAGCTGAGGTCAATGGCCGCTATGCCTGGGGGGTCGCCTTCCACGATCCGGATGAGCGAGTAGTCCAGCTGCTTGGTGCCTTCGTACAATGGGCTCTCGAGCGCAGGGTTGAGCCTGAGGAGCGCAGCGTCGAGCCTGAGGAGCGCAGCGTCGAGCCTGAGGAGCGCAGCGTCGAGCCTGAGGAGGCGGAGGGCACCTGCAGCAAGGGCTCAGAGACTCCAAGCTCGCTGAAGGCTGTTTCTTCTCCGAGTAGTGGCACAGACGCTCCAGCGGACGAGTTCGCACCGATTGACACCTACAGCGGGAAGTTGGTCCCTGAGAGCACAGCCCCCTTGCCCAATTGGACGAAGAAGGACAACGACGACCTCGAAGATCTCTTCGACAGTGTGCTCGCTGAGTTGGAGAGCAGGCGCGGCAAGAGTTGAGGGCGGCGAGGCTTGAGCGACGAGGCTTGAGCGACAAGGCTTGAGCGACAAGGCTTGAGCGACAAGGCTTGAGCGACAAGGCTTGAGGTCAGGGCATAAAAAAGCCGGCAACCCTTGGTGGGCAACCGGCTTAGGGTAGCGTTGGGTGGGAAGCAGCTTGTCGCGGCCCGATCAACGCTTCTTTTGTTTTCGCTTTCTTACACTGCACTTGCCATGCCATCTCGACGTTCTTCTAAGACCGTGAGATCACGTGGCGCCATAGGTGGCTAGACGCGTTGCGCTGACCACTCGACCAGTCAGTGTCGCGCTTTGCGGCTCAGTTTTGCGGAGTGTTGAGAAAAACGACGGAGGTCAGGAGGTGGAGGGTCCTCTCTAGCTGGCTTGGAGCCAACGTCGAAAGGCATCAAACGAGTAGGGGCGCTCGAGAAAGTTCTGCATCATCTTCTCCGCGTCCACGGAGCCCCCGGCCTCCAGCACTGCTTGGCGATAGGCCAGCGCTGTGCGCTCGTCGAGCAGTCCCTTGTCCTTGAAGCGGGTGAAGAGGTCTTTGGCCATCACCATCGACCACATATAGGTGTAGTACATCGAGCTATAGCCGTTGAGGTGTCCGAAGTTTGCAAAGACCGATGAGCCCTCGATATGCGGGTAGGGTGAGACCTCTTGATGTAGCTTCTTGACCTCGGCGGAGAGGTCCAAGCTCGCAGGGTCGGTGGTGTGCAGCTTGTACGAGAGGTAGGCATAGAACATTTGCCGCATCACATGCACGCCCGTGCCAAATTCTTTGGCCTTGCGCATCCGTTCCACGAGAGCCTTGGGGATGATCTTGTTGGTCTTTTCATGGCGCGCGAAGCGGCTGAGCACGCTGTAGTCCCAGGCCCACTCTTCGAGCAGCTGTGAGGGAGCCTCGACGAAATCCCACTCACACGTGATGCCCGATTGTGTCACCCAGCGGTGGCGTCCCGAGAGGAGTTGGTGCATCAGATGTCCGAACTCGTGAAAGAAGGTGTTGACCTGTGTGTGTTCTGTCAGCGCTTTGCCCTTGGAGGGATCGGGGAAATTTGTAACGAGCGCTGCTGCTGGTAGCTGCTTGCCCGGGCTGCCCGTCAGGATCGGAAACTCTGCGGCGTGGCCGTATTTGCCCTTTCGGGGGTGGAGGTCGAGGTAGAAGCGCGCCACGCGCTTGCCCCGGTCGAAGACATCATAGGCTTCAACGCTTGCATGCCAGACCTTGGCTTCGACCTTCTTGAAGGTCACGGCGAAGAGCTTCTGTGCCACCTCAAGGATGCCCTTCTTCACCGCGGCGAAGGGGAAATATGCGCGGACCTCGGCTGGGTCGACTCCATAGCGTTCTGCCTTGATCTTGTTGACATAATAGAAGCGATCCCAGGCGCCCACAGCGGTGGCTTTGGGTTCGTCTTTTTGCTTGCGAGCGAGGATATCCTTGAGGTCTTTGTCCATGCGTGGACGGGCCAGCTTGACCACTTTGGCGAGGAAGCTCGCGATCACTTCCTTCTTCTTCACCATCTTGTCTTCGGCGTTGTAGGTGCCCCAGTCGGCATAACCCAGGCTGGTGGCGTAGGCGTGTCGTGTGCGCAGCAGCTCAGTGAGGACCTTGGTATTCTTGGAGTCGGCGCGGCTCAGGTAGCGCTTGTAGAGTTCTTTGCGAAGGGCGCTGTTTTTGGCGTAGGTCTCGAAGGGATAGAAGTCGGGGTAGTCAGTGGTGATGCGAATCTTCTTGCCTTTGGCGCGCTTGACCCGATCGTCGATATAATCCTTGGGGAGCCCAGCGAGGTCCTTTTCACTCACCTCGATGAAGCGCTTGTCCTCTCTGATGTTGCGTGAAAAGAGCTGGCCAAGCTTCACCATTTTGGCATCGAGCGCGGCGAGCTTCTTGCGGGTTTTCTTGTCGCGATCAACCCCCGAGCGGCGATAGTCCCGCAGCAGGTGGGCCACAAAGCGCTTCGTCTGCGCATCCTCCTTGCTGATATCCACTGCCTTCAGCGCTTCATAGAGCTCATGGTTGAGCTTCAACGCCGAGAGGAACTTCTTGACGCGTTGTTCGCATTTTTCTGCGGCGGTGCGGACCTTCTTCTCTGGGTGCACGTTGGCGATGAGTTCCGTCATGGGCAGCACACGATCGACGTGCAACAACAAGGTGTTGAAGGGCTCGAATGTATTGCCAACGTTACGTGGGCCTTTATGCGCCAGGAGCGCCTTCTTGATCGCTTTGGCGAAGCCAAGCTGCTCTTTGCATGCGTTACGAACTTGCTTCACGGTCTCCCATGGGCTGGCTTCGATGGCGCCTGTGAAGTCAGGGAGCGCTGTACGCGCCAGGGGAGGTTGGGTCGCTTTGGCCTGAGTTGTCTTGGCCGCCGCTTTCGCTTGGGTCGCCGCTTTCGCTGCCGCTTGCGCGGGGGGCGTTTTGGCGGCCGCTTTCGCTGGGGTTGATGGGGGCGCGTCCTTACAAGCCGTCATCAACACCAGCGCACCTGACACTAAAATTATCGTATTACTACGCATGGTTCGAGCCTCCTAGTCTTGGCGGCAGACTACTCCCTAGGGTAGAAGCTCTCAAGGCCGAACCTGACGAGCCACTCGATGATGTCAGGGAAATGATGAACCTAGCGGGGAGAGCTGCTCTTCACGCTATCAGGGGTGACTGTGGGAGGTAGCGAGGGAGCGGCGTGTGAGTGGCGGGCATCTTCGTGAGGAGCTGCTGCTGTTTTTTTTCCCTGCCACACCTGAGTCAAATAGCCAGCACCCGCCGCGCCGAGGATGATCAGCGAAGCGAGCAGGAGGGTGGTCCAGGGGGACCAGCCGCGC
>JAFCZD010000108.1 GCA_019314525.1 Deltaproteobacteria bacterium | reverse complement strand
TGCCTTTTCTGGCCTGACGGCGATTTTTCGCATCCATGTGCAGAATAACCTCCTCGACTCAACGGCGTTGACCGCCATCATCGGCGACCTCTTCGCCGATCGCGCTTTGCACAGCGCCTCAGAACCCAAGGAATTGGATCTTGGCGACGCTGGCGCGAAACCCAGCCAGGCGGCGCTTTTGCAGGTGGCAGAGCTGCGCACCAACTTCGGCTGGACCATCAAGCAGCAGCCTCCCGAGGTGGGCCTGGGCCTCGGCGAAACCCGGTAGGCGCCGCGTCACCTCGCGATAGAGCGACAAGGCTCGGTCGGCCTTTCCAGCCCGCCGGTAGGCGTTGGCCAGGTTGTAGCGAAAGACCGCCAGCGATTCATCCAGCGAGAGCGTGCGACCATAGTCGCGCGCGCCTTCGGGCGGAGCGTAGCGCTCCAGATACCAGCGTGGGGGCATCGCGGCGCCATGACGGAGCAGCTCGATGTCGATATCGCCAAGGCGCACATAGAAATGCCCTGGCAGCAACACGCCACGTAGCTCGAGGCCGAGGTGTTCACCGAGAGCGAGATAGAGGGCGCCCAAGCCCGTGCAGCTGCCCACGCGTCGAGTTAACACCGCCGAGAGCAGCGTCGGTTCGAGCATGTTTTTTCGCAGGTCGCGTTGATAGCCGAGCTTGTCAAACATCACGGCGTTGAGTTGCGCAACCAGGGCGGGGCCCCGCTTGTGGCGCAGAGCACCGAGCTTAGCCAGCAGGCGCTTCAACTCGGCCCGACCGCGCTCGGCGGTGGGAACCGCTGACTTCAGGGCTTCGCGCGCTTCGTTGTTCAGCGCGAAGAGCGCGTCGGAAAAAGGCGTTTTTTGTGTGTCGCCGTGACAACCACTTGCTGAGAGTAGCGTCACGAGTAGCGTCGTGAGCGACAGGGATGGCAGCAGCGCGTGCAGGGTCAATGGGGCTTCCCATGAGGCTGTGGGTGGTAGTGACCCTGATGGTAGCGGGCCATCACCTTCAGCACCTCCACGCCATAGCGGATGGGGTCGAGGTAGGAGACTTCATCCCCATAATGGGTGGGGATGGCATGTTCACCCACACGCAGCCCGTACGCTTTGGCGCTGGCGAGCACCTCTAGGTCGAAGTGAAAGCTCCCCGCGAGGCGCGTGAAGGGGAGGTGTTGCAGGGCCCGCTGCCCATAGAGCATATAACCGCTGTGGTAGTCTGAGAGGCCAAGGCCGAGGACGCGGTTTTCCAGCGCGACCAGGGCGCGGCCGGCGAGGTATTTATAGAAGGGCATGCCACCAGCGAGTGCCCCGCGGCCCGAGGCCAGGCGTGATCCCTGAAGAAGGTCGAGCCTTCGTTTGCGGAGCGAGTCGAGCAGCGCCGGCAAGAGTTCGGGTGCATATTGGCCGTCGGCGTGCACGCAAGCGACAATGGAAGCGCCGGCGGCCCGAGCAGCCGTGAGGCCACGCTTCATGGCGTTGCCATAGCCTCCATTGTGCGGCTGCATGATCAGCTTCAAGGGCCAGGGGCTCTCTGTCTTGAGCTTCCGGATGACGCGCACCGTTTGGTCTGTGCTGCCATCGTCCACCACCCATATGGCGAGGAGCTCGTCGTGCAGCGCGCGAGGGAAGCGCGCGATTACATCTGGGAGCGTATCTGCGGCGTTGTACGCTGGGATCACGACCGCCACAGAGGGCGCGTTCATGTTGCTGCGCCCCTGGCCTTGCCCGCGTAGCGTGAAACGTAGTCGTCGATAATTGCCGGCAGCATCGCTTCGAGAGAGGTGCTGGGTCGCCACTGGAGCAAGGCGCTCGCCTTATGAATGTCGGGGACTCGGCGCTTCACGTCGTCATAGCCGGCGCCATAGAAGG
Source organism: Deltaproteobacteria bacterium (assembly GCA_019314525.1). Lineage (GTDB taxonomy): Bacteria > Myxococcota_A > Polyangia > JAFCZD01. Next base: position 11,259 of record JAFCZD010000108.1, on the reverse strand, counting down.
AGTCAGCGCTCACCAACTCTGGAGTGCTCGCTTTCGGCCCTTGGTGTTTGCTGTAGGCTGCGATCATCTGCGCTGCCAGTTCAGCAATGGAGATGTCGTTTTCCGGGTTGCCGAGGTTGATGATCTCCCCACGGGCTTCTGGGCAACGCAGCAGCCCTAACAACGCTTCGGTGAAATCGTCCACATAGAGGAAGGCGCGCCGCTGTGCGCCTCCGTCCACCAGCGGGAGCGCCTCGCCGCAAAGTAGCGCGTGCATGAAGTTGGCGAGGACGCGTGGTGTGCCCTCGCCATCGAAGCCTGGCAGGTAGTCCATCTGAGGACCGATGACGTTGAAGGGACGGATGATCGTCGCCTCCAAGCCATGGTGTGTCATGTGGGCCCAGATCACGCGCTCGAGCAGCTGCTTGGCGCAGGCATAGCTCCAGCGCTCAGCAGGGATGGGGCCGAGGAGCAGGGGGCTCGACGTCTCGTTCAACGCTTCGCTTTCGGCCTTGCCGTAGACCTCACAGGTGGAGAGGTGGATCAGATAGCGCTTCTTCTCACTGCAACGCTGCACCAGCGGGACGAGGTCTGTGTAGCTGGCGTCGATCACCGCGAGGGGTTCTTTGTTGTAGTTCGCGGGGGTGCAGATGGCCGTCATAGAGACGATGGTCTCGTGCTCTTCGACGACGCGCTCAATGAGGCCCTGTTGGGTTACGCAGGCGCGCGTCAGGCGCGCGGCGCGAGGCAGCGGAGCGCTCTCGAGCTTCGTGAAGCAGGTGTCTACGACTTCCACTTCGAGGTTGGTCTGTTGGAGCAGGCCACGCACGAAATGCGAGCCGAGAAAGCCTCCTCCTCCGAGTACAGCGATAGAACGCATGGGATGCATCTTTAGCCTCTAGAAGAGCGACGCCGACACACCCAAGGTGACGTTGACGCTCTCAAGCCCCTTGTAGGAGACGGAGACGGTGGAGGCAAGGAGTAGCGCGAGGGTGTCTGAGGCCCACTCGATGGCCAGCTGCGGGCTGGCGATGAAGAGCGGATCGTCAAGGGGCCGCCCCCGCTCTCGGCTGTGCTCAAATTGGCCGGTGAGGCCAAGGCCCACGGAGGGTACAAAGGGGCCCCAGATATATCCGGCGTAGCCAAAGGCGCCGCCACTCGACCCACGAAAATCGCCGATGGAGTTTTCCCAGCCCGCGTAGGTTCCATTGGCGCCGAGCACGATGAGCCCCCAGTCCCGATCCAAGGTGTGTTGAAAAACTCCAGAGAAGCTGAGCACGCCGCTGCCCATTTGCAGCGACTGCGGCAGCACGACGCCCTGGCGCACAGCCTCCGACGCACCGGCGGGGCCGCTCGCGCTCAAGGTCAGCACGCTGGCGTTGGCGATGCCCAGCTTGCGCGTGACCTCGACGCTCATATCCCCAAACCCGGCGATATGAGCTCGCTTGGTGGCGCCGAGGACGTTTACCTCGCCGGTCTTGTAGAGCAGCGGGATGTTGAGCGCGAACACCCACTTCTGAAAAACGGCTCCTGTGGCGAGCCTCGTGCTGAACGCGGTGAAGGTGCCGCCGTGAGATTGGGTGGCAGAGCTCAGGCATTGCACATCGATCAACCCACCGGTGACGCTTCGACCGATCCAGCGGACCCCGCCCGCTGTGGAGCCGCCAGCGCCACCAGCGCCACAGCCACCGATGTCGCCCCAGCTGGCTCTTGGCGCTGTTGCGATGGGGTCGGGACGTTCCAGGCGTGTAGCATCGCAAGAGCGTCGGCTTGGCGCGACGTGGGCGTTTTTCGTTGCGCGCTGCAGGAGTTGGCTAACTTGCCAGCGCGCCACTAGGTGATCGGCGAGGGGCATCAGGCTCAAGAGCGCGCAGGCGCTCGTCAGCGTGATAAAGAACCAGCACCGCATTCTCGCCCCTCTGCGTCGTTGTCTCATGCGTTGATTCCTAGTCCTCGCCGTACCCCCACAGGCGCGTATCCCAGGTCACGCTCTGCAGCTTCACAGTCGAGAGCCGCGTCCTGAGTCAGCCCCACGAGGGTGTGCTCGGCCAGGAGCGATCGCCCCATCGCACGTGAGAGCACGTGCGCACCAGCGCGGCAGAGGTTCACCGGCAGGGGGACAAAGCGTCGACGCCATCCGTTGCGCTTGGCGATCAAGGTGGCGAGGTCGCGGATAGAAACGGTCTCGCTGCCTGAGAGGTTGTAGGTCTTGCCATAGCTTCGTGCATTCCCGGCGATGGCCGCCAGGCCGCTCAGGAGGTCGTCCACGTGCACAGGACGCTTCATCGCCCCTCCATGGCCGACAAGGGGTACCAGAGGAAAGCGCTGCACGTGGCTCGAGAAGAGTGAAAATTCGAGCCCCCCCTCGCCGTCGTAGACCAAGGTGGGGCGGACGATGGTGACATGTTCTAACCCGCTGGCTCGAGCCACCAAGCGCTCAGCGGCGCGTTTGGACCGTGAGTAGGGGGTTGTGATGGGGTAGACCACAGAGGCGCTGGAGACATGCACAAAATGGTTCACTCCTGCCTGCGAGGCAGCGGCGAGCATGTGGGCTGTCCCCACGACGTTCACCGCTGAAAAGAGCTGTCGGTCTTCCACCAAGAGCACCGCGGCGAGGTGGTAGATGGTGTGCACTCCTCGCAGGGCCTCGTGAAGAGAGGTAGGAGAGGTGATATCACCCTCGACGATCTCACAGTCGAGACCCTCGAGGCGGTCACGTCGTTCGTCGTTGGGTAGCAGCAAGGCGCGCACGCGAAACCCTCGGCCAAGGAGCTTGGCGACGAGGCGCGAACCGATCTCACCTGCCCCACCTGTGACGAGGATCGTCTCTTTCATCGGATCTCCTCAATCGTCGCGTTGGTGGTGCCAGTCAAGCAGCAGGTGAAAGATCAACCAAGCGGCGCCACCGATGAGCAGCCACTCGGCGAGGGATTGGTGGCGGTCTGCGATGAGCAGCGCTGTGCTGGCACCTGCGCTGCCGATGAAGATGCCGCTGGCGCGTAGGCGGCGGCCAAGGCGTTCTAGGGCGCGTGCCCGTGGGCGGTCGCGTGCCTCGATCTTCAGGTTACCGCGTTGCAGCTCGTCGATGAGGTCTTGAATGCGCCGTGGTAGACCTCGCGCCGAGTCGCTGAGCTGGTGCAGGTCGCGCCAGATCCCTCGCGCCAGCTTCATCGGATGGTAGCGTGCGGCGAGGATCTTCAGCAGATAAGGTTTGGCTTCGGCGAGCACGTCGAGCTCGGGGTAGATTTCCTTTCCCACCCCCTCCACAGTGATGATGGTGCGGAAGAGCATGGTTAGCGTGGCGGGGATCTCGATCTCGAATTTCAGCGCCCCCTTGACCAGGTCGCCAAGGATGGCAGCCGCCTCCATCTCCGCCATGGGTTTGCCTAAGTGCCGCGCGGCCACCTCACGGACGTATTCGCGGAAGGCGTCGTGGTCTATCTGGCGCTGCGCTTTGCCAATGGCGAGCAGGGCATCAGCGAGGGCGTCGGCGTCGTTCTGTGCGGCGGCGAGCAGCAGGTCTACTGTGCGATCACGGAGCTCGGGTGAGAGCCGTCCTACGAGGCCGAGGTCGAGGAGCCCGATTTGCAGCTTGGAATCCGCGCCATATCCTCCGCTGGGAGGTGCTGGGAGGATCAGGATATTTCCGGGGTGAGGGTCGGCATGAAAAAAGCCGTCCTCGAAGACCATCTTGAGGATCAGCCGTAGGGCGTTCTTGGCGAGCCAAGCACCGTCCGCACCGCGCTTGACGGCCTCGTCTACCTTCACGCCGTCGAGATACTCCATGGTGAGCACCTTGCGCGAGGAGAGCTTGGGCAAGATACGTGGGAAGCAGACGGTCGCGTCGTCGGTGAAGTTGGCGACGAAGGCTGCTGCGTTTTCAGCCTCGGTGGTGAAGTCGAGTTCAGCGAGGATCGCCCGCTCGAACTCTCTGACCAGCCCCGAGGGGGAATAGATCTGCGCCTCGGGGATGGTTTTTTCCAAGACGCGGGCCAGATGGTGCAGGAGGTTGAGGTCGCGCTGCACGGTGGCGTCGATGCCCGGACGTTGCACCTTCACCGCCACCTGCTCTGTAGTGCCTGCGGAGTCTGTGACCTCTGCGCGGTAGACCTGGGCCACGGATGCGCACGCCATGGGCGCGTCGGCGAAGGTCGTGAAGAGCTCTTCGAGGGGGGCGCCCAGCTCAGCGGCCACTTGCTCCTTGGCCACTGCACTATCGAAGGGGGGCACATCGTCCTGGAGCTTTTTCAGCTCAGAGACGATCTCTTCTGGGATCACGTCAGGGCGGGTGCTGACGATTTGCCCTAACTTGATGAAGGTGGTCCCCAAGTCTTGAAGGGTGAGGCGTAGTCGCTTGCCGAGCTGTACACGGTCGGCGAGGAGCTGCTCTTCGCTCACGCCCTCCAGTTTCGCGCCGGGCAGCCCCATCTTGGCGGCGAAGGCGCCGAAGCCATGTCGGACGAGCACCTGGGTAATTTGGCGCAGGCGGTCGAGGTCGCGGACGGCAGAGAAGATCGACATCAGGTGGACGATAGCACAGGGAGGGTGGGGAGGAGAGTGAAGCTACATCCAGTCCGTGGTCATGCTGAAGCCGTCTGCGCTGAGATGTCCGAGCGCTGTGCGATATTGGTACTGTTTGTTCACCATCTTTCGTGCCACCAGCCAGTAGACATCATCGGCCACCATGGGCAAATTGAAGACGCTGAAGCGACCTGAGGTTGAGGTGGCGGTGAGGTCGCAGTCAGGGATCCGCCCACCTGCTCCAACGTAGACGACGATGGCGTTGGGGTCCGAAAGAATGATCTCCCAGCCATCAGCGCCGCTCATCATCTCAAGGTCACCCACCAGGATGGCGCCGGTGTCCTGGCTGCTCGCTACGCAATCGCCGATGAGGATCATTTGCATCCTGTAGAGCAGGTCGGAGAGCATCGCTACCTCTACTGTGCCCCAGTGGGCGTCTGTGAGTGGTGCCACGCCTGAGAAGTGTGTGTTCTGGTAGCCCACCGCTTGGGCGCGCAGGGTGTAGAAGCTGCCTGCTTGCAAAACGACGGAGAAGCTGCCGTCAGACGCCACCGACGCAGCAGGGCCAGCGTTCCCGTCGAGGGAGACGCGTCGTAGCGTGACGTTGGTTGGGGTGCCCACGACATAGCTCAGGGTTCCAGTAACGGTGACGGTGTTTTGCGTCTTGCGCTGCACGACGATGTCCAGTGTGTTCTTTGCGAGCGTCGCATCTGCCGTGAGCGTCACCGTCTCTCGGTTGACATTGCTAGGCAGCGTACCGCCCGTGACGTTACCGCTGGTGTCCACCGTGGCGGTGGTGGTGATGGCATAGGTGAGGGCGGTGCTGGGTACGGGGGCGCCATTTTCGTCAACATAGATGCCGCGAACTGGAACCGTGCTGTGATCGGAGCCAACCCAGGTGTTACCACCAACTCTGCGCACACTCGCGAAGAGCACCTCGCCCACGGGTGGAGCGGTGTCCACGGTGCTATCGACGACAGTGATGGGGCCATCAACAGTGGAGCCATCAACGGCGGTGTCGACGGTGCTATCGACGACAATGATGGGGCCATCAAGGACAGGCGTGTCCCCATCCGAAACAGGCATGTCCCCATCCGAAACAGGCATGTCCCCATCCGAAACAGGCATGTTCCCATCCGAAACAGGCATGTCCCCGTCCGAAACAGGCGTGTCCCCATCCGAAACAGGCGTGTCCCCGTCCGAAACAGGCGTGTCCCCATCCGCGTTTCCGCCGTCCAAGCTGGCGGGGCCATCGATCTGGATCCCGTCGAGTTTGGGAGGCGTTGGGTCGTCGCTGCAGCCAAGGGCTGCGATCATCAGAAGGGTGAGTCCAAGATAAGTGAGCTGGCGCATAGTTTCCTCCCCTAGACCTTCATGGTCAAAGGAGGCGAGCATGCCTAATGCGCCTCCTGCTGTCCAGGTAGCCATGTGATTGCCCCTGGTGGCAGGATCCCCCTATCCAACACTCTCTGGTATCGCTGCCAGTGTCCTGGTATAGGCTTGCTGATGGGCAAACAACTCAGAGACGTGCTCTTCTTGCTGGCTGTTCTGAGCTGGACTGGCTGTACGTTCGACATCAGCGGGCCTCATGCGCTCGTTGGAGAGGGTGACAGTGCCCCCTTGCTCTTCCCCGACAGTGGGGAGGGTTACCGTGATGGGCTTTCGCGGGATGGGCTGCAGTTCTCTGACGCTACGGTTGATGGGGGACCTGCTGATACCCAACCGGATGTGCTAGGGCTGGACACGCGGGTCGACACCACCCCCATGGGATGTGTCAATTGCGGGCTCCTTGGCTGTAACGAGACCTTGAAGCGGTGCAATCGCCTGGCGCCCTCCAATATCCCGTTGGCGCTGGTGGAGACGCTTCACGGCGAGTCACTCGCTGATTGCTCCATCACCCAATCTGGTGAGGCGGATGGGGCCAAAGGTATTTTTGGCGACTGCCGTCCTCAGGGTAGTGAGCACAGCACTCGCGAAGGGGTCTATTGGGGCTCGGTGATGATGCCAGGGAACCGCTTGGTGACGCTCTTCGCGATGAACTCTCTCACCATCGATCGCGACACGGTGTTGAGGGGCATGGGCTCGGACCCGATCCTGATCTACGCGCGCGAAGGCATCACGATTCATGGCTTGATCGACGTGGGTGCCCAGCTCGGTGTAGCAGGGCCAGGGGGCGGCAAGGGTGGAGAATTCGATGGTGCCTCTGGCGAAGCCTGTGAAGGCGGCGAGGGTGGAGGCGGAGATCGCACAAATGAAATCTTTGGCGACAAGAGCGGTGGTGGTGGCGGTGGCTGGGGGCAAAGGGGGGCAGGTGGCGGATGGGCGGCCTCGATCCCTGGTGGCGTAGGAGGGGAGCTCCCACTCTCATCGACCACCCTTTCGTTGGTCCCCCTGCGAGGGGGGTGCGGAGGAGGCGCTGGCGGGGGATCGTTCAAGGATGGTGGCCCTGGGGGAGCGGGTGGAGGTGCTATTCAACTGAGCGCGGGCACGACCTTGATCGTGGACGGTGAAGGCATCTATGCCGCTGGTGGTGGAGGGGGTGGAGGCCATGAGACGGATGCTGGCGGCGGCGGTGGCAGCGGCGGATCGATCTTGCTCGAATCTGTAGAGGTGCATGTGACCGCGGCGACCCCCATCACGGCCAATGGTGGAGGGGGCGGAGCAGGCGGCCCAGAAGGCCTGGCGGGCGCATCCGGAGAGGATGGCATCCATGATGTCTCGCGGGCCGACGGTGGTGTGGCGGTCTATCCCACGGGCTCTGGCGGGGCGGGGGGAGCCATCTGGCATCTTCCCGGAGCAGGTGGGTATTCCTCCCACGCCGGTGGCGGTGGCGGCGGTATGGGGCGGTGCCGAATTAGAGCCAGGGTAAGCCTGGTGTCTTCTCAACTTCTTTCGCCTCGACTGACCAGCGACATCAAGCTCTCAGTTTGGTGAGGGATCCCATGGTCTTCACACGTAGAAGGTTCATGTCCCAACTCTGCCTAATTTTGGCTGGCATCTTTGGTCTGCTCTGTGGCCTACCAACCCAGGCCCAGGCTGACGATGGCAAGGGCTACGCGACGGGGTGGAGCCATGAGGTTCGTGTGTTCTCTCACAGAGCCGTGGGGCTCGAGGCCGGTATCTCTCGTGAGAGTTGGTACGCCAAGGGGTTAGAATTCGACCGGAAGGGGCAGCACCAGCGTGCTCACGACGCCTTCAACCGCGCGACCGCCCAGTTTCGTGTGTTGCTCAAACAGCGGCCTGAAGATCGCAAACGCATCCAGGGCTGGATCCTCAAGGCCCAGCAACAGCTTGGCGTGAGCTACACTCTCAAGAACAGCCAGCGTTATCGCCGCCATCTGAACTACAACACCTATTACCGACGTTATCGTTATGCCACCAATTGTCACCTCAAGTGGTTGGCGATCCGCGCCTTTGGGCTCCCCCCACCCCCTCGTCTGCTGGCCGACGCCTTCAAGAGCTACCACGCGGCGTTGAAGCTGCGAAGCCGCCATGCCCTCAGCCGGTTGCAGTTGGCAGCGCTCTATCATGAGGTTGGCAAGGGACGAGCGGGTCGGGCAGAGTTTGCTCGGGCCCAGTCCTTGATCAACCGTCGTTATAGCTCGCTTTGGAAACCTCTAGCCTACTACTACACCGTTAGCGGTCAGCGTAAAAAGGCCTTCGAGTATCTGCGCAAGACGGGAAGTAGCAGCTGGCGTCGGCGTGAGGTGCTGCGCTCGAACTATTTTGATCGCCTGCGCGGAGATCCGCGTTTCACAGCTATTGTTGGCACGCCATAAGACGCCGCCTACTTTTTGCGGCGGGTCAGCGGGATGGGCAAGGTGGTAATCAGAGTTGACGCTGGGGGAGGTGGGGGCGCTGGCCCAACCTTTGACACCGCTGAGTTGGCGATGCGCGCGTTGCGCACACTACGTGCCAGCACGCTGGCATCCGTGGTCCCCGCTTCTCGGCAGATCGAGGCCAGAGCACGGGCCATATGGTGGGCGCTGCTGAAGCGCTTGGCAGGATCGTGAGCCAGCGCGCGGTGAACCGTTTGTCCCAGGGCGGTGGGGATATCAGGTCGGAACTGCTGGAGGCTGGGGATATCCGCCTCTCGCGCCGCCAAGAAGACCTCTATATCGTTCTGTCCTTCGTAGAGCTTGCGCCCCGCCAGGGCCTCCCACAGAACAACGCCCAAGCCAAAGATATCCGATTGAGGTGACGCTGCCACGCCATGGGAAAGCTCAGGGGCGAGGTAACTCAGCTTGCCCTTGACGATGTCGGGGTTGGTCATGCGCGCGCGGTCGGCCGCACGCGAGAGGCCGAAGTCCGAGAGCTTCACGACGCCGTTTGAGCCGATCAGGATGTTTTGCGGGGCGACATCGCGATGGATCACTGGGGCGGGCATGCCTTCGTCGTCAAGCCTCGTGTGGGCCGCGTTGAGCCCATGGAGGGCTTCAATGCCAATGGCGCTCACCAGGGGCCAGGGCGTTTGGAGGTTGCGACACTCGAAGGCGTCGAGCCAGCCGCAGAGATCTGGCCCTTCCACCCACTCCATCACCAGGAAGTAACGCCCTTCGTCGTCTTGAGCGAAGTCCAGGATCTGCACGATATTTGGGTGTTGCAGCAGGGATCCGACCCGGGCTTCTTCGACAAACATGGCGATGAATTCAGGATTGTTGATCAGCGAGGTGAGCAAGCGCTTGACCGCAACCTGGCGGCGAAAGCCCGCAGCGCCGTGCATGGTGGCGCGAAATACCGTCGCCATTCCCCCCTTGCCAATGCACTCTGTGAGCTCATAGCGGCCAGCGAGCATCGGCCTACCCTCATTATTGCAGTTCATCAGCAGCCTACGCGGCTCCAACGCCGAGAGCAAGGGGGCCAGGAGAGCTCCAGCCAAACGCTTGGCCCAGGAGAGCTTGTCTTCACATGTCTCGTCACATAAAAGGGCTGGGTGTCGAGTCGCGAGAAAGAGAGCATCTTCTGCTGCCGTGTCTGTCGGCTCTGGCACAGCACTGAGGTGAAGCGTTGCCGCCATTGCGGCGAAGCATCCCCCCGCCCGCTGGGGGCGCTTCTCGTCACGAAGCAGAAGTGGAAGCTACAGCGGCGCAACCGAAGGCGTCGCTCCTTTCGCCCGGTCGACTTGCTCTTCATCATCCTCTTGATCCTCACACCCTTTGAGATCGACCGTCGTGATCCGGTTTGGACGATGCCAGTCATCTTCGCCCTCTTGGGCGCCTGGGCTCTCGTTCGCGTCGTGCATGCCCTGGTCGTGCGCTATCAATGGGTCAGGATAGATGAGGCACCAACGGTCTCTGATGTCGAGCGAGGCCTGTCACTAGGAAGAGAGACAGTCTGTGTTGGGGGTGCGCGACGCTTGAAGGGCTCGCTGGAAACAGGGGGGCTGGCGGGTGGCGGGCAGGCAACCCGTTGCTTCGCGAGGGAGTCCTGGTTGGCTTTGAGTTCGCGTCCGTCACGCCTACGCTTGCGTCGCAGCAAGTCGGTGCCCTTCATCGTGGACGACGGAAGCGAGGCCTGGGTGGTCCAGGGTGTCATCCGCCTCACCGGAGCGTCCGTGGCGAGCAGTGAGGGCGCCAGCTTTCCTGCCAAGCTCGCAGCACCTTGGACTGAGGGCAGCACATTCTACGAGTTGCAGGTGCAGAGCCGTGATCGGGTCGCCATCAGCGGAGGGCTGCAGCGTCGGGATCAGGTCGACCCACGCCCACAACGAAAAGCCGATGCCTCAAAGGTCAACGTCGCAGAGGGGATCGCCGGTGACCCCGTGTGGGTCACAGTGCTGAAAAAAGGAGGCCCTGCGGGTTAGCCGGCTGGTCGAAGCGCTCGGCCCTAGAAGTCTTCCTTGGGCGCTAGGGGCTGCGTTTGTGGGATAGAGGTCCAGTCTGGCACGCCCATACCTGCCAATGCTTCATGTTCAAAATTGTAATCGAGGATGATCCACTTGTTCTTGCGGGCGTGGTCTAGCATGTCGTTCTTGGCGGAGGTCTCACCCTTGTGGTTGATGAAGACGCGTCTGTTGGGGGCTACCAACTCCAAAAGACCCCAGTCGCCGGGGCCATTGCCTGCGGCCAAGACCAACTTCTTTCCCTTGAGTTTGGGACGCAAGAGCTTGGGTTTATTGTCGTTCCAAGGGTTAGCTTTGATGGACTCCGTGCCGACTTTTACCCTCTTGACGCGGCGCTGGATCACGCCCTTTGCATCCACCACCGGCTCGAGTCCAAGGACCTTCTCACGAGGGATGTTGAAATAACGTGCCCCTGCTTCCACCACCCAAAGTGGCGAGCCTGAGACCACATAGACGTCAACCTTGGCCAGCTTGAGCGCCTGAACCAGGGCAACCATGGGGCGGAAGATGCGTTGAGCGTGCAGTTGGAAATATTCGTCAGCCAACGTCCGGATTTTGTTGATTTTATGCCCGGCGAGCCCTGTCACCATCATCTCGTAGAAGTCTTCGCCGGTGAAATTCTTGTCGAAGCTCCCTTCCTGGTAACGTTTCCAGCTCTTGCGTATTGTTGGTGTACCGTCGTAGTAGCCCCGATCCAGGAGAAACTGGAAGAAGCCCTCTCCAACATCTCCTGCCCAGAGGGTGCCATCGCCGTCGAAGGCGGCGGCGTTTTGGGAAGGGCGTGAACGCTTCCTGTTTCGGCGTCCTGGCCCGTGGGACATTCCAGGACGAAGAATCTGTTGGAGGACTGCACACAAGGGGGTGGGAAGATAGCTCTTCAACGTCTCAGGGATTCTCTTCCCGGCGGATTTTCTCTG
>JAFCZD010000511.1 GCA_019314525.1 Deltaproteobacteria bacterium | reverse complement strand
GCTGCCGTCGTCGGTCTCAAAGGTGTAGTGGTCGTAGATCAAGCAGTGGGCGGCGGATATCAGGAGTTGGGGGCCAATCAGGGTCGCCGTGCACCCAGAGTCTGCGATGTCGTCGTCATCGGTGGAGAAGAGCAAAAAGCCCACCGCTGGATGCTCTGTGTGTTCGATACCCTCGGTTATTTCGTGTGCTCGTAGGCCGGTGTCATCGGCCACAGGGCAGGCCGCCAACGAAAGTGCGGAGCAGAGGAGAAAGAGAGGGCCCTTGTTGGTCAATGCCATAGTCGAGGCGAGATTAAGCAAGGCATGTGCCAGAGGATCAGCGCCAGGAAATTTAGGGTCATCAGTGCTCAATGACGGGGTTGGTCAGCATGGGGAGTAGGATCCACAGGGTCTTCGTAGAAGAGTCATCCACACCTGCAACCGTTGTGTGTGCACTCTGGAAAGGTCTGTTACCGTGCCATGCAGTCATGCAGGGGCATCTCAGAAAAGTGGGCGCTGTTGCTCTCGGCCTTGTCCTGGTGTCAGGATGCGTTCGTGCTGGCTTTGAGTCTAATGGTGAGAGTGATGGCTTCTCTACGCCCGCCCCGCCGCCCACCCCTGGACCGCTTGTCTGTTCAGCGCCCACCGCGGTGGGGCCGATCCACGGAGCCTGATGCTCTGTACAGCACCCTTTCTTGACGGCTGTCTCGCGCAGCCAGTCCAGGACAAGGCCAGTGGTGTGCCAATCACCACCGAACTCGATGGTCCCTCCGTGGCCGCCCTAGCAGGAGGCGGGTTGCTGATGGCCGTCAACAGTGGAACGGATGTCTTGCTGGCCGAGCCGCTCGATGCACAAGACCTGTTGAAGGGCTGGCGATCTTGGTCCCTGCCAGGAGAAGTCACCACCACCGGACCTGAGTTCGATGACCCAGCCCTCAGCCCTGATGGCACCATACTCATCCTCAACACCGACTTTGACTTTTGGGTCTCGCGGCGTGCATCCACGGCGGTCCCCTTCGCCGCGCCACTGTGGCCTTGTCATTGATACCAAGCTTTCTGCGTCCGGCCGTTCGTGTCCGTGTAGGTTGAACCATGAAGAACAGGTAGAAGTTGCTCTTATCAGTGCTCGCGTGTGCCGTCCTCATGACATGCAAAGAGTTCAACGTCGATGGCAATGCCCCGCCTGAATGTGCGAGGGCCAAGCACCCAGGGACGGCTCCACCACCCAGGCGAGCAACGTTGCCTGCCAAGCCACGGTCTTCCGCCCACACCGGTGGAATTACCGGGCTATGAGGGAGGCTACCGGCTGCACGGCCTGAGGTCCGTTGTTGCCTTGGTGCTGCGATACCGCGGCCTGGGCAAAGGGGCCACCGTGAAGGTGCATTACGGTGTTGTCACATCGACGCAGTAACAGCTTCCGCGCTGAGACGGTGATCTTCACCGGACTCCTAGAATAGTTCCGGGACTCAATACGCCGCAAACTCGTAAGTGAAGCCGAGGAGGGTCCTCAGCAGAAACATCTCTCTGGCGTCGTTGGTCAACGCCACACCGACACCCACTTCGATCACGAAGCGTGGCACCACCTCCACCCGGATCCCTGGTCGCAGGGCGATGAGGTGTTGGTTGTCGGTCCACACAGGTGTCAGATCCTCACGCAGATAGTGACGTCCGCTGAACTCCATGAAGAGCAACGTGCTTGAGCCGAAATGGAACGCGAAGCCCAAGTCCCAACGCAGGGCGTCGGGCACGTCGAAGGAGGTAGGGGCGGTGGGGCGTTCACGGCTTCCGTGGTGCGCATAGCCCAAGTTGGCGACGATGCGCAGCCGCCGCGAGAGTTCCGCCTCGTAAAGTAGGAGTGCCTCGACATCCCAGGTGCCGTCTGCCCAGAAGGGAGGCAGCACGTCTACGTGGGAAGGCCCGGTGGGGAACGTGACGCTCGCCGCCAAACCTAGCCTGTGGTGTTGGGTGTGCAGGATGCGCCCTTGGAGGGCCACGACCACATCGCCAGCGGCTATCTCAAGGGTGTCATCCGCCTGGTTTCGGTAGAGGATCGCCGATGCTTTGAACCCCAACTCCAAGGCATCGATGATGCCCAGGCGGAGGGTGGCGCCGAGGTGGTGAAAGCTGCCAGGATCGACAGTCGTGGCGGAGGAAGGCCCTTCTCCCAGCCAGAGCGCCTGGTGCCGAAAGCCAAGCTCTACCTTGCCGCCAGCGGTAGAAAGCGGCGTGCGCGTGACGAGCATGCGATAGGGCCGTGCGTGGGCAGGATGCGCCCATAGCGTAGCCATCGTTAGCGTGGCGGCGAAGAGCGCGGATTGAATGATTGCGTGGCGAGACATCGCGTAGCTCCAAGGCTTGCCCGAAAGCAGATGCTTCAGTTGTTTGTCGTGGTCAGCGCGTGCTTTTTTTTCAACACAACCTTTCCTGTCCACGTCGCGTCGGGCTCTCCGGCGTTTGTCCCCTTGGCGCTGAAGTGGTATTGGATTCCCTGTTGCTGTGGAGGGCGCTTGGGGAAGCTCTCAATGTGCCCCGACAGGGTTCCTGTCGCCACCACAGGCTTCACGGTGCCCATAGGCTGAGCGCGTTCACGCCACGGCCTGGCGAGCAGGCGCACCTTCCCGCTGCGTAGAAGCTCAACCTGAAAGAATGCCGTCAGAGCGGCCGTTGGTAGCACCTGGCTGCCCCGATTTCGAAAGGGATAGACGCGTAGGATAGGTTGTTTGGTGGCTTTGCGAATCCACGGACTCGTCAAGGCCTGCTGGGCAAGTTTTCGCATGGCTGCCAAGGCGTCTGGTCCGTTCATATCGCTCGAGAGCTCGAGTTTTTCATCTGCAGGTATGGTGCGCGTGGTGAAGGAGCAGGTGCCCTTCTTTCTGAAGATGAGCGTCCTTTTCGACTGCGTCCCCGCCCAGAGCACTTCTTCAGTGTGGGTGTTGACCAAAAAGAGTGTCGTGATCCACGAACTCGCGGCTTGGTCGTTGTTGCCACGCGTGTTGATCGTGTGCACGCGGCTGAGCAAGAGGAGGTTCGATGTGGGTTTGGTCACCAGCAGTGCGCTTGTCGCGATTCGCGCCTTTAGCGTGTTGAAGAATCCGCCCGTGTTTGCCGCTCTCGCAGTTCGATTGCCAGTGGGCGCCAGAGCGATGGCGAGCTTGTTGCCGCCCTTCGCATGACCCACCACGTATGGGCTCTTTTCCAGTGAGGTGATGAACCTCGCTGCCATGGTGGGCAAGTCAGCGCGATTGAGGGATGGGGAGGCCCAGGTTTTGGGGCATTTTACCGGGGCGGTGTGAGCGCACCCCCCGGTGAGGAGGATCGCACTGGTGAATGACAGGAGGGTCCGTGGTTGCATCTGGCTAGCATGCACATCTGCGTCCCGGCTGTCATTCGATATCAGTGAGCTTGTTCCCTAACCTAACGTCGACTGAGGATCACCGGACAGCGCTGGTGGCAGGTGGTGAGCATCGCTGTGCTGGTGGCCTTCTGGACACATTCGGCGAGACACTCGGCCTCCATGGGCGATATGTGCTTCAGCGCGAGCACCTTGTTGATGCAGGTAGAGATCGCCTTTGCCTTGAGCTGTGTGCCACTCAGTGCAAACCGTTTGCGACATTGTTTTTCCGCGGGCGAGAAACTACAGCCCAAACAAAAAAGAAGGGCCATGATGAGCCCCAAGATCATCCCACGCATGATTTTCCTCCACGACCTGGGATGAGTATGACTCTTGGTGCGATCTTAATTACGAGAGCATTAGATATTCTACTGTATAGGTAGAATTAAATTGTTCCATTGTGGGGACTTGGCTTTGTTGGCTGGTTTTATTGACTTAATGCGTTATGGGTGACCAGGAAAATGAACTGGCCGCTCGGTCAGTTAGGGTGAGATTCTCCACAGCCACGAAGTCGCCCACTGATGACTTTACCTCCCCAACTTCAGCAACGAAGCTGGAACATCAGGCTTCTCTTCGTCGTCGGCCAGCACATCATGGCAAAGGTCACAATCCTGAGCGAGGACCTTGCCCTCCTTCGTTTTGTGTTCGTCGTTGTGGCAGCGGAAGCAACCCTCAGTGGTGCTGCGATGCCCCAGATGATTGAGGTAGGTGCCCCAACCGATGTTCATGCGTGGGAAGATATTCTTGAGATAGACGCGGCCCAACTCTGTGCCCGCCTTGTGGATCAACTTGGCCTTATCTTTGGCCACCTGCGGGTATTTCTTGCTGTAGACCTGCTGGAGCCCGCTGACATAGCGTTTGTCCGCGTCAGCTCGTGAGGCTTTGACGTCAACCATAAGCGCCATGGCTTCCTTCTTGATGAAGGGGATAGATGGATCCACCCGTCCGAGGGCCATGGCCTGATCAATCGCCACCGAGGCAGAGGGCGCATAAACGTGGGTTGGCCGGTTATGACAGTCGACGCAATCCATGGGGCGGGTCTCCGCCACCGTGGTTGGATAGGCGACTTTCTTCT